>JAPLIP010000035.1 GCA_026389065.1 Candidatus Dependentiae bacterium | reverse complement strand
CATTTATTAAACAAAGCATAAATCAGAGCCTGGAAAATGTGTTTAATTTTCATACGCTTGCAGACATGAACAATATTTTAAATTATATAAAAACAAACAATGTTAAGAGAGCCTGCGTGATTGGAGGCGGGCTGAATGGCATAGAAGCTGTATCTTCTCTGAGATCTTTAAATGTTTGCGTTTCGCTTATTGAAGCACAAAAATCTATTCTTTCTGGTCAAGTAGACCTGCAAATTGCGCAGTGGGTAGCTAGTAAAATGAGACTTTCTGGAGTTTTGGTACTTACAAATAAACGTGCATCTAATTTTGTTAAGCAAGATTCTGACACAAAAGTTTCTTATGTTCAGCTCGATACCGGGTCTATGATCAGTACCGATATGGTTATCGTTGCTGCCGGGTCTAGCGTTAACTTAGATCTGATACAGGGAACTGAAATAAAAACGATTGAGGGCTCAATATCAGTAGATCAATTTATGCAAACAAGTATTGAGACTGTTTTTGCCGGTGGCGATGTTTGTAGGGTAAAATGTATGATGACGGGACAGTTTTTTAGGTCAACTACATGGGCTGATGCCATGCTTCAAGGGCTATGTGCAGCTACAAATATTGCGGCTGCAATGTATGGGACTGCAACGAGGGCTTATCCAGGAATGGTAGGGCTTCGAGATTCTTATTTTTTTGGTAAAGACTTTTATGCTTGCGGCAAAACTATTTTTGATACGGCTGAACAAGTACAAATAATAACAAGCATTGATGATGAAAATATTAAAAAAATGTACCTTCAGGATGATGAACTTAAGGGTTTTGTGCTGATTGGCGATGTGTCTGGTTTGTCAGAATATAAACGGTGGTACTCAACAAGGCAAAAAGTGCAAAAAAGTTATTTGATCAAAACAGCTTAATTACTTGAGTTTGCTTTGCTTTTTGGTAAAATTTAAAAATCTGTTTGTTCTATAAAATATAGGGATTTAGGTTATGTTTAAAAAATTAATGTTGTCTTTTTTGATGGCTTCTGGAATTTGTAACTGTTCATCATTTCCAAGAATGGTAACTTGTCAAATGGTTAATCTTCCACATACGCCTCCTCAGCGTTCATCAGAATCAGTGCTTGAAGGTTTAAGGGATCTTTCAGATCCAAAAACTCCGACTAGGCAAACCCAAGCCTTTCAAGCAGTTACAGGAGTTTGCCCAAGTCAAAAACCTGCTTATTTTGCAGCAAAACGTCAAAGAGATCAATAGTTTAGATTTTAAAGTAAGAGTTTTATAAAAGTATTAGGATTTTAAGTATGTTAAAAAAAGTAATTTTTTCAGCCCTCCTGGTGGCAGGATTATATGTTTGTCCATCAGAGGTATCAAGTTCGTCAGAATCATCAAGGTCATCAACTCCAACAATTATAATCAGCATAGAGCCTGATTTGCCGCTTGTTACGACAACTCCTACAGATCAAGGATCAGCGTTTCCAGGAGGGTGTCCAGGAGTAGGGATAGCGCAGCAGGAATCTTATGCTCTTTTGGTTGCAAGACGGCAAGAAGCTTTAACTAATCCAGCAGTAGCAATGAGCTTTGTTCTTGAAGAGTTAAACGCTTTACATCCAGCAGTGAGACCAAGTGATTTAAGACCGGTAAGGCAGCCATCGCTTAGCTCTCTTGATTCTGACTTAGATTTAGAATAAAAACTTAGTTAGAAAATCGTTCAAAGTATTTTAAAGGCACCTGCTAAAAAGGGTGCCTTCTTTTTTGTCTGAATCGAGATAGTCACCTAGATAAAACCAAAATTATTGCTATTGGTTAATCAATTCTTGTAGGCTTTACGTGTACAAAGATTAAGGGGTAGTAAATAAATTTGATCGGGGGATCTATGTCATTAAATACTTTATATTTCAAAGGATCATTTTTTAAAGCTCATTTTATTTTAATTATGCTCCTGTTGCCGCTAAAAATGGTAGCGAGCTACAGCAATGAGATAATTGATGTCAAAGTAATTCATGGAGCTAAAAGAGACACTATAATTTTAACATTTGAAAAGCCAAATCCCATTGTTACATATGCTCCAGCTAGTTTTATCGAAAGTACAGATGGCACAGTTTTGCGATACTTTATGCCAAATACAACAATTGCTGAAAATTTGGATGGCGAAACTCCGGCATCAATCGAACAAGGTGATTTGGGTGTGGAGCTTGTTTTAAATGGCAGGCTTATTAGAAAAAAATTATTATTGTCGCCAAATAAAATCTTTATTCAAACGGAGCGCATATAATGAAAAATCTATTAAATAAAAAAATAGTAGGGGTCATATTTCTGATAGGCTTGATGTCTTTTTATAGCGTGAGCGCAAGAATAGTAAAAACGCCGATTAAATCAAAAATTGTACAAATTGTAGACGATGAGCCGGTAGAGCAGGCAGAACCAACAAACCCAGAGGTTGCTGATCTAGCATTTGACGGGCCAATAATTAATAGTACTGGCAGAGACATTATTGTTTCTTGGAGTTCTGATAACACTCCAATTGTTAAGCAAAGCTATGAGCTGGATCAGTCCGTTGTTTTAACCTATATTTTACGGCCAGGAGCAGGCGTAAAAGATTCTTATAAATTTCCACAGGATTTTTTACTAGAAGTGCCAAATGTGTTTTTAAATCAGCATAAAGATAAAAGATTAGATCAGATAACGGTTCTTGGGTCACATAATTGTTTTGCAAATAAGGCTGAAGGATTCTTGTATTTTCAGCAAATACCAAGCAGCAAAGATCAATTTGTAAAAGGTGGGGTTCGCATGCTTCGTCCAGCATGGCATAATCCGTCAGGTAGTTTTATGGATAAGCCAAACGATGAGCCAATTTTATGTCATTCTGACGATGATAAGTGCGCAACCGTTTCTTTAGCAACGCGAGGGTTTCGGCCTCATCGAGTGGTTAAAGAGCTTAATCAAACCATTAAGGATCTTTTAAGGGAGTATCCAGATCAATATTTGATTGTTGGAATTAATAACTATTTAACTGCCGAGCAAACTGAAAATGAGATCGAAAAAATTACAGGGCTTGCTTCAATGGTCATTAGGCCATCAGACGTTGCAAATAAAAAAAATCAAAAGGAGTGGGGTGGTCGTTGGCCAACTCTTGATTGGATGTGTAGAAAAAATAAGCGAATTTTATTTTTTGATGATAGAACAACTACATATACTTTTTCGTATGAGGATTTTGTTTCAAGAAATCAGTATGGGACGGTTGTTTTAGAAAGATCGGCTAACTTTAGGCCAGGAAAACCAAGGCCTTTGCCACATGCGATTACAGAATTAAGCTGGTTTCAAGATATATCTCTTAATCCTGCAGATCAAAGAGCAATTGAGGCAGGAATTAAATTTTATCAAAGTATGAGAGATCAAGTAGGGAAATTAACGCTTGGTGGCTCATGGTTGCTTAGTTCTTCTGCATATGCATTAAAACAAATAGGCTTTCCCATAGAATTCTTTGAACAAAGCATGAGCTTTAGTCGTATTGCAACGGCTATTAATTTTACGACAGGAAAGTTTGCATATCTTGGAACGGTTCAGCCATTTAAATATATTTTCGATTCAGTTGCTTCCTATAAAGAATCTTTTTCAAAAGCTGTAAGTGACATTAAAAATTATATGCCAGAAAAACAGGACAATTCGGTTCAGGCATTATTTAATCTTTGTCAGGCTTGTCGCAAGTCTGGGGTTTTGCTTCCAGATGAGAATCCAAATATTATTATGCTTGATTTTTCAACGACAGAGGGTCAAGGTCTCTTGGCTGTTAATATTCTAAATGTTTTAATGGATCAAAGGCTTGGGCTTCAATTTGTTGGGCTTGGTGGTTTTGCTATCGATGGCAAACAAGTTGTTTTTCCTGTTGGATTTCAAGATAATCAAACTTTTGTTTGGTAGTGATCTATTGTTTGACAGATCGGTATTATAGAATAAAAAAGATCTTTTTTTACGGGCTAAATATAAATAACGCTGTAGCAAAAGATCTTTTTTTGTTAAGATATGAAACACATTTACACGATCTTTTTTTTGTAGCATACCTATAGGTACAATTCGTACCAGAATAAAATTTGGACCCTGTTAAAAAAGAATACGACTTTTATGAATGGACTAAGTGACCAGATTTGGCAAGATTTTTTAAAGATTATCAAAGAAGAAGTTGGTACTCGCGTTGTTGAAACGTGGATCAAAGCAGTAACAATTTCTCGTTATGATAATTTAACGGGAGGGATTTATTTATCCGCTCCCAATCTTTTTGTCAAAAACTGGGTTGAGTCAAATTATAAAGATTTATTTCAAAAGCATCTACGTCGTCTTTTAGGTGTTGAAAAAATTACAGTTTATTTTTCACTTGCAAACGCAGATCCAATTGCTGTGTACCAAGAATCATCTAAGATCATGCCAGCAGTATCTGCAGCGTCTAAAAAAAAGAAACAAGAGATTGTAAAAAAAGCATCTGGTTACCAGATGAATTCAAGCAAATTAAATCCAATTTATACTTTTGACACCTTTGTCGTTGGTGAAAATAATCAGTTTGCCTATGCTTCATCTCGAGCAATAGCAAGCAAGCTTGGAACTCTTTATAATCCACTTCTTTTGTATGGGGGTTCAGGGCTTGGCAAAACTCATTTGCTCCATGCAATTGGCAATGAAGTGCTAGAAAAGCATCCTAATTTAGTGGTTCTGTATCAAACAACTGATCGTTTCGTGACAGAATTTATTAACGCCATTCGCTTTGATAATGTTGCTAAGTTTCAAGAAAAATATAAAAACATCGATGTTTTGCTTGTTGATGACATTCAATTTATGGTCAACAAAGAACAAACCCAAGAAGTCTTTTTTCACATTTTTAATAATTTGTATGATGCAAATAAGCAAATAGTTTTATCTTGTGACACGTTGCCTCGTTATTTGGGTGGGCTAGTTGATAGATTAAAGTCACGACTTGAATGGGGTTTGATAGCAGATGTTCAAGTGCCAATGCTGGAAACCAAAATAGCAATTTTAAAAAGAAAAGCTCAGATTCAGCGTGAATCAATTTCTGACGAAGTGGCTGTTTTTATAGCTCAGCAAGAAGTGAGCAGCGTTCGAGAGTTAGAAGGATCTTTAATTCGAGTTCTTGCATATGCTTCACTGACAAATCAGGCAATAACGATTGATTTGGTTAAAAAAGTCTTAGGATCATCCAAAGAGTCTAAGGCTGTCCCGTCAAAGATAGATTTTAAAGACATTATGGTTCATATCAAAAAACATTTTTCGTACAGGCTTGAGGATTTACGATCTAAGGATCGCAGCAAATGTGTGAGTCATGCGCGTCAAGTTGCCATGTATTTGATGAAGCGCCACACGGATAAGTCACTTAGGGAAATTGGCGAATTTTTAGATCGCAAAGATCATACGACCATTACTCATGCTATCTCAAGAGTTACTGGCCTTCGGGCTCGCAATGAAAAGTTTGCAAACTTGATAAAAAGCATTGAAGACGAATTAAATTAAGGTGCATTGATCAATGCGTTCTTGGCGGCTGCGCAAGCAATATGTTTTTAGGCCATTGTAAACAAGCTCAAGGTACCAGTTGGTGTAACTCTTAGCTTTCATGCTTTGACTAAGTCCGACCATTATTCTAAAATCCTCAGTGTCAAGCAGTACACATTGTTGAGGGTTTTGTTCTATGACAAAATTTCCAGCATGTGGATCTATCAAAAATCCTGTATCTATTGCCACTTTCATAGCAAGCTTATTGAGTTCTTGTTGTGGTTGGATTTTATCAGTTTGTATAAAATCAGAAATAACTGCATAAACGCTTGGAAGAAACATTTCTTCTTGATGACCATTGCATTTCCATATAATTTTTAGATCGTGACTTTTGTTTGGCTTCCAGTACCATTTTCGGGGGAAATGGATGCGGTTTAGATATTCAGGATTTTCGCCCAAAATCTCTTTGATTCTTTTGAGATTTGTAATTCTTGTAAAATTACTCAGGTGACGTAAATTTCCGCCAATGACAAATTGGCCCGTATTTTCAAAGCTTTTTGAGTATGGTTGCACCATCGTGTGTGGATGCTCAATTGAAAGCTTTAGAACAAATGGATAATTTTTAAATTTGACGATGATGATTCCAGAAAGAGATTTATAATTAAAATCTTTGTCTTTTAGAATGATGAAGTTGGGAAAATCTTTTTTTCCTCTTTTTATCTCTTCTACTAATTTATTTGAAAGGGTTGAAAGCGTTTGAGTTTTAACTGATCCTGATTTGTCTCTAAATTCTAAGCATTCAGAAGGCAGATAGTTTTCATTAAAAAATTTTATATCAAATCTTTCAAAAACTCTTCTTCTCAAAAAACTACTTTTAAGTGAGCAGGTTTGTGTGAATGTTGGATCCTTTTTTAAAGGAGCCCAGCTCTTTTCAAATTCTGGATCCGTTGCAGAAACAGAAATAATTGGAACACAGGGATCTTGCGGTCTGCGAACATTTCTGCCATAAGCTTGAGTGCTCAGTGAGGCAAATATATAAAACTTAAATAAAAATTGAATCATAGTTTCTTGTTTTATCGATATAAAAATGTTTGCTTTCTTGATCAAATGGCTCTTTTACTGCAAACAATTAGTATAACAGGTCTTATAAATGGTTCAAATATGCATAAACTATTTAAGATCGGTTCGTGGAACTTGGGAACCTAAAAGGCCTAAGTATGATTTTATAAGATAATCATTTGTTATTCTAATTACGGTGTGGTAGAAAAACTTTGAAATGATTTGATAGTAAGTTGCTCAAAGTTAAGGATGGGGCATGGACTATATAAAAAATATAAATAAAAATAAAGAAAAAGAGTTGCTTTCTCGGTTTGGTGGTTTTTCTAAAAATATGGTAAAGCATCATCATTTGGAAAATTTATCTGAGTTTATTATTCATGATCTTTGCTCTAAAGATATGTTTAATATTAATAAAGCAGCCTACCTTGTAAATAATCCAGACTTTCAATGCTTAAAAGGTGTTGCTGGATATCATCACCCAGAGTCATTTACAAAAGATAACAGCTGGCAATCTCAAAAAGATTTTACTTCTCATATGAAAGATTCTGCTTTTAATGGACATGTTCGATCTGTGAGTGATAGATCCCTGTCTTTACAAGATAGCGGTCTTGAGCAGAGCAAGGTTGAAGACTTGATGTTAAAATTTCAAATGCGTGATCCGATGTATCACACATGGGACATGAAATATGATAACCAAGGAATTTTTATTTTTGAAAAACCTCAAGACTCAGAAATTGTAGAAGATCACCTATTGAATTTCTTGCAGATTTTGTCATTTTGTTCAATTTTTTAAAAAAGTCTTGTTTTTATACATTTGCTTAGATTACCCTTATGCCGTGGGATCAAAAAACGTATCATAAAAAAAGGGGATATCATGAAAAAAGCATCTGCTAAAATAAGAAACAAGGTAAAAACAAAGTTGGCTCAATCTATCAACAGAATGGAAGGTATGTTTGGTGGTAGAGAAAGCAATAAACCTGATGACTTTAAAGATCACTTGAAAAAACGTAAATAAAAAAAACGGGCTGCTTATGAAAAATAAGCGGCCCGTTTTTTTATGAGATAGATTTTTTATGCTTTTGGCGCTGGCATTGGCATTGGTTCTGGCATTGGCTCTACCGGAGGTAAAGCTTTTGGCTCAGGCATTGGAGCCGGTGCAGGCATTGGAGCCGGTGCAGCCTTTGCCACAGCTACTGGTGCAGCAGCTGTGGTAGATGCAGCCTTCGGTGCAGCGTCAGCTTCTTCAGATTCAGGTTTAGCTTTTTTTTCAGTTTTGTTTTTTTTATTTGTGCATTCACACCAGTCACATCCTGCAAGTGCAAGAATGCTTAGCGCAATGACTGATGGAAAGATATATTTTTTAAACATTTTTTAATTCCTTTTGAATAGGCTCTATAATCCTTTAAGTTCTGTAGCTGGTGACAATGCTTTTGGCGATCCTTTAGGTAGCGCTTTAGGCAATGCTTTTGGTAAAGATTTAGGTTCTATTGATTTTGGTTCTAGGGCTTTTGGTAAAGCCTTTGGAAGCATTTTAGGTTCTAATGATTTAGGCTTTAATGGAAGTGCTTTTCCCTTTGGAGCCATTAATCCTTTTGGTGCTATTGCTTTAGGTAAAGCTTTTGGTGCTATTGCTTTAGGTAAAGCTTTAGGCGCTATTGCTTTAGGTAAAGCTTTAGGCGCTATTGCTTTAGGCGCAACAGGCATAACAGGAACGGCAGCTTTTATTGGTATTAATTTTGGAGTAGCTGGAAGATTGATTTTTGGAGCTACGGGTGCCGGCTTAGCGGGCATAGAAACTGGCATAGGCATAGATTTTGGTTCTATTGTTTTTGGTTCTTCTGATGTTTTTTCTTCATTTTCTTCTTCTACATCATCTGCCATTGGTGGCTCATCTGTGGGCTCTGGAGTATGAGCTTTGGGTTCTGGGGTGTGTGGAGTAGGAGTAGCTACTTCTGATTGATGGCAAACTTGTTTGGTGCAGCATCCAATCCACTCACACAAATTACTACATCCAGAAAGCGTGAGCATTAGGCATGCAAGCAAGCCTGAAGCAAAAATGGTTGAAAAGATTTGTTTTTTAGACATATGAAACTCCTTTTTTTATAGAGATTATTCATTTTTATTACTACTGATTTTTAAGCGTTTCAACAATGCGAATGTTTTCTATGTTTCGCGTAGCCAAAAGACTTGCAAAAAAACTTATCATAATTGTTAAGATAAAAATAGTTAAAAAAACATACGCTTCCAGCTTGATTGGAAGGTAGTCGGTATCGTAAATACTCTCAGGTAATTTTATAAAGGGGTATGTTTGTAGTGCTTTTCCTACTACATAGGCAGCTAGAAGTCCTAGCCAGGTTGCAAGGCAAGAAATGATTAAACTTATAGTTACAAAAATAGCTCGTATTGATGATGTATTCATTCCAAGGCATATCAAAATCGCAATGTCTTTTTTCTTTTGTTCAACGTACATAGAAATGAGTGAAATGATGTTCATGCTTGCCACAAAAACAATGAGTAACAGAATAAAAGACATAGCCCATTTTTCTAGTTTGAGCGCTGAAATTAGTGTTGGATAAAGTGCCATCCATGAATAAACATCGGTTTCAAGGCGTTTGCTTAAGGCCTTGGCAATACTTTCATTGCTGACATCTGGAAGCAATGTTACATGTATTTCTTCATTTAAGTTGTCTGGAAATAGGGTGTCAAAGAAATTATCATTGCAATATAAGCTTATATTGTCGAATTCTTCCACTCCTGTTTTAAAAATACCACTGACTTTTGCGACGGCTTGTTGAAATGTTATATGAAGTCCAGATGGCTCATCATGTGTGTATAAAATATTTATAGAGCTGCCAACAAAAAGATCTGCCGTTTGCGCAAGCTTAGATCCTATGATTACATTGTTTTTTTCAAGGAGCTCTTCAAGCCCTTCATCTTTTTGATTTAAAAGCTTTTTACTTAATTTGTTTTGTTCTGCTTGGTTTATGCCATTTAGAAAAACCATTTTAGGAGCTTGAGAAATTTCTGGATTATACATTAAAGCTTGAGCTGTTTTTTGTCGAGTGAAGCTGCGTATTTTATATTCTTGTTCTTGTAAAATTGTTCCAAGCTGTTGCATGTCAAATTGCTGACCATTTCCACTGATTATCAAGTCTGGATAAATAGATTGTATTTTTTCATAAGTTGCTTTTTCAAATCCGGTCATTATTGATACTACAAGAGCAAGAGAGCTGCTTGCAATTAAAATTCCTAGAAAGCAGACTTTAATCATAAAGCCGATAGTATTGTTTTTGCCTTTTGTCCAAAGGTATCGATATGCAATAAAAGTAAAACTTTTTTGAATCATAGTCTTGATCTTTCCATAATTTAAGCCTACGCGTTTGATGGATTTTGCGAGAAACATACTTGTCAATTAACAATCTTTAATATACGTTATGCATGTTATTTTATCACAAAATTCTTAAGCAGGATGAAGTTGTTATGAAGCAATTTAGCATTTATTCTTTAATTCGTATGACTGTTTTTATTCAGTGTATATTCCTTGTAAGTGGTTGCAATAAAATTATTGATTGGGGTAAGCAAAACTTTCAACAAGCAGCAAAACATTCTCAAGACTTAGTTGAACAAGTCCAGCCTTTTTTTAAAACAACTATAGCATACAATCAATTTGCAACAGTCGCTGAATTTAATGTTTTGTTTTTAACAGATCAAGTTCGTCTGCTGTATGTTGATTATCATAAAAGGTATCATGGCCTGACTCCAGAGCAAGAGTCTTTAATGATTCAACGAGTTTTAAATGAAAATAAATATTTTGTGTCTTTTTATGTGGTTGGATCTCAGCCAGATAATTTCTATGAATCAAACAAATCATTATTTACAGGTGAGTATCAAAAGCTTGGAGCGCTCCTGGGAGATAAGGATGCAACCTGGCACATGCGGCTGAAAATAGGAAATAAGCAGTATCTTCCAGAATCGGTAAAAGTTGCTGAACTTCCGGTAGAATATCGACATTTCTTTGGTGACAGATATAGCCAATTTAAATCTGTTTATTTAGTCAGGTTTGATGCTCGAGATGCTTTTGGGTACCCACTATTCTCTTCTCGCACTCTTCATACTTTTTCGCTGCAATTCTTATCTTCATTTTGCAAAACTGAAGTTGAGTGGCAAAGGTGTCTTTATAGTAAATTAAATTAAAGTAGATCTATTTAAATTGTTAGGGGATTTGTGATCTTGCAAAAACAATTCATAGTCTTGCTTATCACGTTTTGCGTGAGCGGATGTTCTTGGCAGAGAAATGATCTAGATGATAATCAGATAACTTTTTTAGAGTTTAAAGAAATTGTAGACTCATTGCCAAAAAATCGATCTGAATTTAATCCATCTAGAGAAGCTCCGGATCAATCAAAAGATAGTGCTTTTGAAAAGATGCATCCAGGAAATAAAGATAAACAAATAGCTGTTTTGAGTGATGAAATTGAAGCTTTTCAAAAAAGACAAAGAGCAGATAAAAATAATCCAAATGATTGGCTGACTTCAAATGAAGGTGAAAAACAATCAAGCGCTATTAGTTCTCCCAATGCAGATTGTAAATTTGAGCCATATGCTCAAAAAATAATAATAAAGCCTGGAGAAGAGCATATTC
The DNA here is from genome assembly GCA_026389065.1 of Candidatus Dependentiae bacterium. Taxonomy (NCBI): domain Bacteria; species Candidatus Babelota bacterium. The sequence goes on along the minus strand of JAPLIP010000035.1, from coordinate 5,403 downwards.
TTCATGGTGATTTACATGGTGATATAATATCACTCGTTACCCACCTCGATGATTTATGCAAATCTGGAAAGATGGATAATAATTTTAAATTAGCCCCAAATGTTAATTTAGCTTTTTTAGGTGATTATGTAGATCGTGGAAATTATGGCAGTGAGGTTTGGTATACTTTAATGCGCCTTGCTAACGCAAATCCTAAGCAAGTTACATTAATTCGTGGCAATCATGAAGATGGTGTTATGAATAACAGAGATGGGTTTACAGGCGAATTGTATAAAAAGTTTGGCAACGATTCTACAATAAAAGATTTATATGATCAAATTAATAAAACATATGAATTAATGCCAGTTGTTGCCTATTTAGGCAACGAGCAAGGTAAGTTTTTACAATTGTGTCATGGTGGTATTGAGTCTGGGTATAATCCAGGACCACTTCTTGATTCGAACCAGAAGTATCAACAGCTTGGAGTTTTGAATAGAAAAACTTGTTGTGACTCAATAATTAAAGATCCTACCAGCTCAACCGCTTTAAAATTAAAACTTCAAGAGATTGCAAAATATATGAATGACAATGTTAAATTGCCTGATCCATGTCGTAACAGTGAGCCATCACTTGGATTTATGTGGAATGATTTTTCAACAGATGATAATGGTGGCGAGCCGATAGTCCGTAGTTTAATTCGTAATGGTTTTGAATATGGCCAAGAAGGAACTAGGTCTACGCTAACACAACAGGGCACCAGCAACAGTGAGATTATTGGAGTGGTAAGGGCCCATCAACACACCAGTGACCCAGAAGATCCAATGATGAAAGCAATCATGGCTGGCAGTGGCGTAGCTAATCTGTGGGGTTCTAAAAGTGGTGATAAGTTAGATGGTGTATTAACTATGAACGTTGCTCCAGATTCTGGATATGGTTATGGAGTTGGATTTGATTATGATACAAGCATGGGTGTTACGACAGATAAAAATGGTGTTTTTCGTGGTCAGATTTATAATCACTATCCTCTGCCTACTCAAGCAGTAAGAAAAAATTACTTTTTAGAAAATTAAATTTTTTAAAATATCGAAAATAAAAAGCGAGCTATGATTTTAAACATAGCTCGCTTTTGTTGAAGTTTAAATATCTTAACTAATTAACTCTTTCCATTGATAACGATCAATAGTGTTTTGTTTTATTAAAATATTAGCAATTTTTGTAATCAAATCTTTGTGCTCTTCAAGCAATTTTGTAATTTCTGCAATGTATTGATTTTTCAATTCGATTGCTCGAGCCTGTGTTTTTTCATTCGTTTTTTCACCGTTTGAAATTAAGCTATAAATTATCTGCATAGCTTCAGCACGATCTTGCTTGTTACATTGAGAATACGATTTGTTTAATAATAATTCTTGTGCTGCAGATCCAGCAAGCAAAGACAAGCATTCTTTTTTCTGTTCTTCATCGCTTAGCAGGCTGCTGTGATTTGTGTTCGATTTAGTAAACACTTCACCAAGTTTTAAAACGGTAGCTTTTTTATTTGCAGCTAGATTGTCATTTTCGCAGTTGCTTGTCGTGTCCGTTTTTATAGTTACGACAGCCTCAACAGTTTTAACATTTTTTTGTACTGGGTTGATAGTAATTTTAACTACGTTTTGTTTTGTTTCTAAAATGTGTCGCGCTACGGCTTTTCCAGCTTGATAGGTAGCAATAATTCGTTTTTCATCAAGAGGCATTATGATTGGAGATTGAATCTTGCGTATTTCGCTATCGAGAGCTTTTTCAAAGTCCTGTTGGCAAACAGGCCTTGTTTCGATTGAAGAAAGAATAATTGCCTCTGTAATAATTCGCTTAAGGTTGTTGTATGAGCAACCGTCAGTTTCTTGCGCTATACAATCAATAAATTCTTCAGAAAGACTCATTACGCTTCGTTTTGCCAGCTGCTGTGTTAAATATGTTTTACGATATTCATACTTTGGATATTCGACATGAATTTGTTTTCCAAATCGTCCGTCCACCAAAAGAGCTTGATCTAATTGCTCAGGGCGATTGGTTGCACCTATGACAAAAATCTGTTTTGCAATATTGTCAATTCCTTGAATACAGGTTAAAAGCTGTGATGTGTTTTTAGAATCTTTATCCCGATGAGTTCCGACTAAATCGATTTCGTCAAAAAATAAAATACATGGTGAATAATAGGCTGCAATAGAAAATATCACCTCGATAGGGCAACCTTTGTCTACATAGTCTTTTCCATCAATGAAATGAACTTGTCCTTGATTTCCCATTTCTTCATCAACAAGAGTTCTTAGTGCTTTTGCGAACTGTGTTTTTCCTGTTTGCGGTGGACCATCAAGCAAGATACAACGATGTTCTTCAATTTGTGCTCGTTCGTATCTTTCCGGATGTTTCATAAAGTTTGCGATTTTTAAAGCAAGCTCTTCAAGCTCTGCGCATCCAACCATGTCTTTAAAATAAACTTTTTCATAGCCATTTTCATTCAGGCCAATTTTGGCAGTTCCTTGGAGTCGTTGGTCATATTCGTGTATTTTTTGGGTTGCTTTGTTTTTTGCCCAGTCTGCAGGGTCTTTGTACATAGCCGCAATAATATCTTTGTAGCTAATTGTCAGCAGCGCGCTAATGGTAATAAGTCCGCTTTCTTGGAGTTTGTGAATAGTTAAGATTGCTCTTTGAATGCTTGTTGCCGTTTCTAAGGTGACGCCATCTGGGAGATCCATGTTACCTGTTTTTTTATTGTTCACAGGTCTTTTGCCAATGTAATTAGTCCAGAATGTACTTTTGACTAGGCTTACAGGAAGGCTGTCTTCAAGGTGTGATGCAAAGAAGGCTGCTGCAAAAACTGAAGAGGCGGCTATCCCAACGCCTTTGGCAATCGTGTAAGCATGATGTTTTTTTAAGCTTCGATATGTAAAGTTGTACCATTTTAAACCAACGTTGTCGGTTGCAATTACTAATTTTTCAATGTTTTTTTGATTATGCTTTTCAAGGGTATGAAGTTTTTCTTGGGGAATTCGAGTCATTGATCCTTTATAAAGCTGCTCATAGATTTTGTCAGAATCTATAGATAAAAGATCTGTTTGCAAAACGGACAAAAGATAATCAATAAGTATTTGATTAATAACAATAGCATCATTTAATGCTTTTGGTGTATTTTGAACAAATAATTTCTCTAAAATATTTTTGACAAAGCCTTGAATTGATAATAATTCAGAAACGACATATTCCTTTTCTTCTTTTGAAAAGTTGATTTTTTTTGCATCAATTGTCTGCAAAAGCTGTTGAATACAAAATCCAATTTGTTCTGTTGCTTTTCGCTGCTCAGACATGCTCTGTTCAAAAGTTTCTCGATCCATGTTTTGGAGATCATCTGCTTTAGGAGCTGTGTTGCGAGGCTCTGGTCTTTTTGCAGTAATTGTAAAAAAGGATAGACAGGTCAGTGATAAAAGTGTTATAGAAAGAAAACGTCTTTTTGGAAAATGAGTCATTTTGTTACACCTAAGAAATTTTTGTGAAAATATATTACAAAAACTTGGACAGATAGTGAAAGGATGGCAATGGTTTTTTTTGACAATGAGGATTTTTTTACTTAATGTAGATACTATATATTTTACGGATAGTGTGCGTGCTTGTCAAATTTGAGCTAATTTTTAATTAAATGTTGTGTTTGTAGGATTAGCTCTATACAGTAATTTTTTAGATATACAGTTATGGGTTTTCTAGCAAGGAGTTTTACAATGGGCAAAGTATTTAAAACTTTCTTAGTCGTTTTACCTGTTTTATGCATTGTCGCATGCTTTTACGGTCGTCGAGGATCGTTTCGAGCAAGCGTGAGCAAGGCTGATCAAAACGTTCATGCTCCCGAATCATATTCTATGCAAAATGCATTAAAAGAAGAAAATGTTGTTCCTGTGGCAATCATTGGTTCTGGACCTGCTGGGCTGAGCGCTGCTCTTTATGTAGCCAGGGCTGGGATGAAAGCATTTGTTTTTGCTGGTCCGATGCCATGTGGTCAGCTTACTCAAACAACTTATATTGAAAATTGGCCTGGCACTGAAAAAATTATGGGCCCTGAGCTGATGAATGATATGAAAAAACAGGTGGTCTCTTTCGGGGCCACAATTATTCATGACACCGTTACAAGTATTGATTTTACAAAGTGGCCCTTTTCTTTAAAGACAGAAGAGGGTCGTTGTTTTAAAGCTATGTCTATTATTTTAGCCACTGGAGCTACCCCTAAAACTTTAGGAATTCCAGGAGAGCAAGAATTTTTTGGTAAAGGTGTTACAACGTGCGCTGTCTGCGACGCATCATTTTTCAAAGGCAAAGAAGTGGTTATTTCTGGAGGTGGTGATAGTGCTGCAGAAATGGTCTTTGAGCTTGCTCCATATGTTAAAAAAGTTACGATGCTCGTTCGCAAAGGATCTATGAAAGCTGCAGCTGCGATACAAAAAAGAGTCTTTGAGTGTCCGAATGCAGTTATTGAATTCCATAAAGAGCTTGTAGCCATTTATGGATCGGCTAAGGACTGCCAAAAGCATGAAGAAAACACTTGTGGATGCAATTCGCCAGAAGTTTGTGCAATTGATGTGTATGACAATGAAACTAAAAAAACAGAGCGAAGGCCAATTGATGGGGTCTTTTTATCTATCGGTCATGATCCAAATAATAAATTAATTAAAGGTAGCATTGACCTGGATGAGCATGGTTGCATGGTTATGAACGGCAGAACGCAGCAAAGTTCAATGCCTGGAGTATTTGCAGCTGGAGAGATTCAGGATCCTTTTTATCGACAGGCAATTGTGGCTGCTGGTGAGGGTGCAAAAGCGGCACTTGATGCAACTTCCTTTTTATATGACATTGGATTTACTGTCGCAATCGGTCAAAAGTTAGATCAAAATTTTAGTGCCAGATTTTCAGATCTCAAAGTAGAGCTTGAAAGAATTGATCAGTATGAAGAAGAATTGATCAGTATGAAGAGCTAGAAGCTGTGTTTGCAAAACATAAGGGCCTAGTTCTTCTTGATTTTTATAGTGATAATTGTCCTGGTTGCATTCGAATGCTTCCTGTTTTAGAAGCGATTGCTTATGAGCTTGGTGACAAGATAAAAGTATTGAAAACAAATCATGATGATGTTGCTGATAAAAATTGTGAAAAGCATAAAGGATCTATTTTTAGGTATTTATGGAATCACTATGAGCCTGGTGTTAAGGTAAGACGTTTACCATCCCTGCTTGTTTTCAAGGATGGAAAATACCTTGGAATGACAAGCAAGATCATGTCTAAACCTCAATTGCTTGAGTATTTGCAACCGTTTTTATAATAAAAGCATTGCAATCAAAAATTCGCTTTTGCTACACTAAAAACTGTTAAGATAGGGAGTTTTTAGTCAGGGGGATGTAGCATGAAGCA
>JAPLIP010000034.1 GCA_026389065.1 Candidatus Dependentiae bacterium | reverse complement strand
AGTTACGTTGCTTTCAATTAACAAAGTTGCATCATAGCTAGGCCAAGCGCACTGAGTTAAATCCTTGCCGACAAGTTTTTCTAGGAGCTCACATGATGCATGTGGTGCAAAAACAGAAAACAAAGTTAAAACTTTTTCTAAGGAATCCTTACTCAGCTTCATGTCAGACTTCATGGCATCATTGGTCCACTCCATAAATGAAGCAAGTGCCGTATTTGGCTTAAATTCTGCGATGCGCTCTTGCACCTGTTTGATTAACAGACTTAGGCGCCTTGTTGTTTCTGAATGCTCATAGCCACTTTGTAGCAGCGTTGTTGGACTTGAAACAAAAGTAATGAACCGAGAGGTAAAGCGTTTGATACCTTCGATACCAGCATCTTGCCACTGACAATCAAGCTCAGGAGGCCCCATAAATAAAATATACATGCGCAAAACATCAGAACCATACATTTGTACAATCTCATCAGGGTTGACCACGTTTCCCTTAGATTTTGACATTTTTTCTACAGCACCAGATTTTTCTGAAAGCTTGCAAACCATTCCTTGATTAAAAAGATGTTTGAATGGCTCATCAAAGGGCAAGTAACCAGCATCATATAAAACTTTTACATAAAAACGTGAGTATAAAAGATGCAAAATTGCATGCTCTACACCGCCGACATACAGATCAACAGGAAGCCAATAATTTAAATCTTTTTGGCAAAAAGCTTCATCTTTTAAATCTGGATTTGGATACCGCAAGAAATACCAACATGATCCAGCCCATTGTGGCATCGTGTTTGTTTCCCGTTTTCCCGGGCCTTTGCATTGCGGACAGGTAGTATTTACCCAATCATGAATCGCTTCAAGTGGCGATTGGCCTGTTCCCGTTGGCTCATAGCGCTCAACTTCTGGCAATCTAACTGGCAACTGACTTTCTGGAACTGCAACGACTCCACATGCTTGACAGTGAATTAAAGGAATTGGTTCACCCCAATACCGCTGCCTTGAAAAAACCCAATCACGCAAACGATAACTTACTTTTTCTTTTGCAAGACCACGAGAAACAAGATACTCGATAATTTCTTGTCTGCTTTCAGATGCAATCTTACCTTTAAATGGCGTTGGCTCAAGTAAAATTCCACTGCTTGCATCAGTAAAACAAACTTCAAAATTTTCAACTTGTTTTTGAATTGACAGATCTTGTGGAATCATGCCAACTTTTAAAGGAATATTATATTTTTTAGCAAAATCAAAGTCGCGTTGATCATGAGCAGAACATTTAATAATTCCAGTTCCGTAGTCAGCAAGCGCAAAGCTAGCGACCCAGATCGGCAGATCTCCATTTCCCAAAGGATCAACAATGTAGCGTCCGGTAAAAATACCTTCTACTTCGTTTCCTGAATAATTTTTCTCAAGTCGCTTTGCTAAAATAGTACTGCAAAACTTTTCGATTTCTTCTCTGTTTTGAACACCATCTAGCAAGACTGAAAGTAGCTTGTGATCTGGAGCTATGGCTACAAAAGTATCTGCATAACACATTTCAAAATGAGCAGAAAATGTTTCTATTTCTAGGTCCATGTCTTTAACTGGTGATGTAAAAATCAAGCCGCTGCTTTTGCCTATCCAGTTTTTTTGCATCAATTTTACTTTTTCTGGCCAATCTAAACGATCAAGCCCTTCAAGTAGCTTTTCTGCATAATCGGTAATTTTTAAAACCCATTGACGAACCTTTTTAGGCTCTACCGCAGAGCCACAACGCTCACAACCGCCATTAACCACTTCTTCATTTGCAAGGCCGGTAAGACAAGAAGGACACCAATTGATTTGTGACATGGACTCGTAAGCAAGACCACGTTTAAACATTTCAATAAAAATCCACTGCGTCCATTTATAGTAACTTGGATCAGTGGTATTTAATTCTTTTGACCAATCGTAAATTGCACCAATTTGTTTAAGCTGACTTTTGAAGACAGCAATATTTTTTTCTGTTGCGGCCTTAGGCTGAATACCTTCTTTAATTGCTGCGTTTTCTGCAGGCAAACCAAATGCATCCCAGCCCATCGGATGTAAAACATTATAACCTTGTAAAACTTTAATGCGCGCATAGACATCTGAGAGCACGTAACCACGCCAATGCCCGACATGCAGACCTGATCCTGAAGGGTACGGAAACATATCTAGGCAATAATATTTTTTGCCATTATTTTTAGGATCTACAACCCCATAAGGTTTGATTTCCCACTGCTCCTGCCATTTTTTTTCAACATCTTTAAAGTTGTATGACATGCCTTACCTTTGCGGTTACGATAACATTAAGTTTTTTAAAATTAAGTATTAAATATTTACTTTTTTAGTATACATCAATTGCACAAAAGCATAAAAAACATTGATTTTTTTTCTTCGTTTTTTGGGATATACTTTTTAAAAAAGATATAAAAAAAAGGAACCAAATGAACAACCCTCAAATACAATCAACTAAAGTTCAACCATCCCATTTAAGTGAAGAAATTCTTGTCGTAAAACGCTCAATTCTTTTTAATGAAACCAATGCATGGAGCGGCATAAATAATCAAATATTTGATCAGTGCATGCAAACCATACAAACACATAGTGCATTTATGCCCAGATCCCACGCTGAAACCAATCCAACATACAAACAAATAATTCCCTACGTAATTTTTACCGTTGACCAAAAAATATTTGTCATGCAACGCAAAACTACTGCATCAGAACAAAGACTTGCTCACAAATATTCAATCGGCATTGGTGGCCACATGCGCCAAGAAGATTTATCGAGCAACAATATTTTCAACTGGGCTCTGCGAGAGTTTGAAGAGGAAGTAAACTACTCAGGCTCTAAAGAAATGAGTAAAATTGGAATCTTAAATGATGACACTAATGACGTTGGCAAAGTTCACCTGGGAATGATTCTTTTGCTCAAAGGAAGCTCTGATCAAATTTCTATTAAAAACGAACATAAAAGCGGAATGCTTTTAACGCTTGATGAGTGTAAAGCTTTATACAATCAAATGGAATCATGGAGCCAAACTTGCATCGACTTTATTGAAAAAATGAATTTAATTTAAAAACTTAGGGCTCTTTATAAAAAGAGCCCTTTTTTATTATCGAAACAAAATCAAAACTTTTACTCGCCTTTGCAGCAGCCGCCTTTTCCAGATTTCATCAGCTTGCAAACTAACCAGAAAGCACCTAATGCAAGGACAACAACGACAACTACTTTTTGCCATGAAGGCATCATGTCCCAGTGTGCCATAACTGAATCTTTCCAGCCCATTTCCATTCTTTCTGGAAGTGACTCAACGCCTTCTAAGATTTCATCGCCAAATGATTCTGCGCGATCTGCGTATGATTCTGATTCTTCTGATGCTTTAACAACCCATGAGCTTGAAAGTGCTGCAACAAACATTGATTTCAACATTTTTATTAACCTTTTTAATAAAGAAATAAATTAGATGGATATATTCTATCCACGAAATTCAAACTCTGTCAAAAGTTACAAGGATGCCATCCTTTCTATGAGACAAACTTAACATTGTCATAAGCTAAAAATCTGTAGTCGCCTTTTTTCCCAATTCTAACTCCAACGGTTCCCACTTGACCCTTTTTTATCAGATATCTTATGTTTATTTTAGAAGATGTAGACGCCTGTGGATATTGCATCCACATTGAAATGTAAAATGGCCCTTCGTATCCAAGCTCGGCAGCACCGCTAGCAACCCCGCCATCTTGAATAAAAACAGGAAGAAAAGAACCTTTGCAACATTTTATAACAAGCATTTCATTGCTTGCTAAGCCTATTGCCTTGGACGGAGAAAAATGAAATGTTGTTTGTGGAAAAACTAAAGAACTCGCAGATTCACCGCCATAAAAAGTTTGAAATTCTAATCCATCAGTTTCATTTTCTACAGAAATGAGCTTAAGCCGAACTTGGCTTCCTGGTATAAAACCAGAATCGAGGCTTTTTGCCTCAATGTTGCAACCACAGCCAAATAAACTAACCAGAACAATCACCAATGTTGAAACAATCAACTTTGTTGTTTCAAGTAATTTTGTTTTACCAAATTTTGATACCATAAAAAAATCCCCCTTTTTAATATCCATACTTTTACTGAGCACATTATCAAAAAGAGAGATCTCTTTACAACTTTTACCTTAAGTTACTTACTTTTTATTTCGCCCAGACCACAAATCATTAAAATGTTTTTTGACTCTTGACGCAACATCTTGCATTTTTTTGATGCCACGAGATGTCATACAATATTTACATCCACGCATACGGTCATTTAATGGTCGCATTCCATTGGCACTTAGATCTTTTTTCATATCTTCCCCCTTTTATAACAAAACCCATCAATTTATAGTTGATCTAAAAATATATTATCCCACGTCATAAAATCAATAATTTTTGTATTTAAAAGAGTTGAGAAGCAAAACCTTTCGACTCAGTCGTTATATATTAACTTCTGCCTCGACCTCTAACCATAAGCCTCGGCCTTGATGTTAAAGTTTCATCTAAGCCTTCGAGCAAGCGCTGTCCATCGAAAGACGATTCAACTCCGACCTGGCCAGACGCTACATTATCTTTCTTTGAAATAAATTGCTGCAACAATTTTATATTTTCTTCAATATCGCCAATCTCTGGATTTTCCACCCTATAAATATCTGCATTTTTTCTAAAAAGATTGGTCCCTGGCTTAATAGAAGAAGTTTTATCGTATGGATTCCATGTATAGCAAGAAGGATCAATTTCTTTGCGATAGAGAAAGCAGCTAAGCCAAGGCTTATATTTATCTTCTCCAACGATCCTGACAGGAGGCATAGCTTCTTGAAAAGCTTTAAATCTTTCATTTTTTTCTTCAAGCTCTTTTTCAAGCTCTGCTTTCTGGCAAGAAAGCTTTTGCAGCGTTTTTTCTTTTTTTAAAAAGGCATACATAATCCAACTCTTCAATGCTGAGCCAGCAACAAGCAAACAACCCACCCTGCATGATTTCTCTTCAAGTTCAGGTAATTTCAATCGAGCCTGAATTCGGATTGCCTTTTTTTCTTCCTTTTCTCTTTCAAGGTTTTTTCTATCAAACTCAGCTTGCTCTAAAGATCTTTGTATTCTTTTTTCTTCTTGTAGCCTATCAGCCTCTAGTTTTTGTATCTCAAAATCTTCTTTTTGACGAGCCTTCAAAGCATCATCCGATTCTTTTTTATAAAGAAACTTCAATTGCTGAGTCTTACTCAAACCCTTTGCCTGCTTAAACATATTTTTATTTTTAGACTGTTGTTTTAATTGATCTGCGATGAACTCTGCATACAGCCTATTTGCCTTAATCCAATCTGGCTCTTCTGCCTTAGGAGGTAGGACCTTTAAAATTGGACTTAGGATAGGCCCCTCTGCATCAAGAAGAACATGAGACGCTGTATTCAAAATTTCTTTACACGCAACTGTTACTTCTTTGTCTTTTGAACCTGTTACAGATGTCATAGAAGATAATTGGGCAGGTTCTACTTGTGATTTTTCAACTGTTTTTTTAGAATTAATAAATTTAATCCTGTTCCTCTCAGCTTCAACAGCATTTTTAAACTCTTCTTCATAACTAAACATATAACGATCCCACTCGTGACCATTAAATGATTTGCTTCCTGGATTGACAAGACTAGAAATAACACTGTCAGGCATATTTTTTAAAGCTTTTTTTGCAAGGATCACGGACTCTTTTTGCAATATTTTTATATAATCAGAAGGATTTTTAGAACAAGCATCTTCATTAATGCTGCATTGCCTTCTTTCTCCGCAAACAATTGAATAGCTCTGAGAAATAATGCAATTTACAATTTCTTGCTTGTTTTTATTATTCTTTAAGTCTGCATAAACAAGATTGAATGCTGCCTCTATTGCAATAACAATTGACTTGAAAACATCAATATCAAAATCATACCCTCCACTTTTTGCTTTTTTAATTAAATCAGATCTTGTAGCGCTTACCCATGCAGGACACTCAGTTAGTCGCCTAACCTTTGCCTTAGAAGCTTGAGCAAGGGCTGGATGAACTTCTTTTCCTACTTCTACCGATGTTGCAGCTTCGACAAATTGATTTGCTGAAAGCGCTCCAACCTTCCTTTTAGATACCAATGCAATAACTATAATTTCACGACCAAGGCGCTTTTCATAAAACTCTTGCTTCAAACAGCAACCATTAACATCTATCATGTTTTTTATATCGGTTTGCTTAAGATCTTCTGCCATTTGTCTTTGAATTTCTATTATTTCACCCTCTGACAAAGTAATGTAAATTTTTAGCAAACGCTCAGTCCGAGCTATCTCTTTTCGATAATAATCAACAACTCCACGAGCTAAAAACGCGTTATAATCCTTCATGTTAAATGAAGGATTATTTTTAACCTGCTCTAAAAACAAATTTGACATCAATATGGCAGCATCACAAAAAACGCTCTCAGAAAAATCTTCTCCTTTATTTTTACAATCCTGCAAAATCTCATCATGTAAAACTTGAAGCAAAAAATCTTGCTGCGTATCAAATGAAATCGCTTGATTTGAAGAAAACAATCCGCTATGCGAAATAAAACAGAAAAGCAACGCAAAGTATATTTTTTTATAATTTTTCATAAAAACCCTACATTAATTACTAAAACTATTACTTACTGCCGAGCAGTCACTCCACGACCCCTAATCATCAATCTTTCTCTTTCTGGCTCTTGATTGCAAGCAAAGTCTTCTATGTGAGAAACAAAAGACTTATCTGGGCTATATGGATCATGTCTACGACGATGCACAATATTTAAACCTTTTTCAAAATCAATCAATGCTATGGCCTTGTCATCAAGAGCTGCAGGTAAGACTTGTAGCAAAGCATCTGACTCGGCAGGAGTCAAAGTTGCAATAGGAACCTCTAATAACTTATCTGAAAATTGTAAAACGCTGCTAGAATTATTTTTCTGAAGTTCTTTATCTTTGGCTTTATCAAGCTCTCTTTGCTTTCTGCGAGACAACTTAGAAATATCATTTGTTTGCAAATCAGATTCTTGTGCCAACAAAATCTCTCTTTCAATATCAGCTAATGTTTTCTTTTTAACTTTTTCTGATTCTGCAGGCAATGCCTTGGCAGATGCAGCAGATGACAATGATTTGACAAGCAGAGCCTTGACAGGCGCAGCTGATACTGCTGATTCAGACTGTGCAAGATTTACAGGCTTTGCAGATTTATCTTTACCACCAAGAATTGGCTCTAGTAAGCGAGAAACCACGGCAACAACTGGTTTTTGCTTTGCAATGGTTTTTTTGTTTTTTTCCTTAGGCTTGTGCGCTGGATTTAATTTTAAACTTTTAGATTCGGGTTCTAACTCAAGAAGAAGCTGAAACTGGTCAGCAGTGAGCCCTGTTACTTTTCCATCTTTGCCAACTACAACTTCTTGTAAGATTTTTGGTGCATCTATCTTTTCTTTTGTTGCACGCTTAACCAATTTTGCGATCTTTAAGCTTCTTTCAAGATAATCTTCTATGCTTTTTTTAAATATCACAGATCCATCCTCAGAAATCATGCCAGTATTAGCACCTTTTGTTTTTATAAGAGACCTTAAAGATTCATCTGTAAGGGATTCTATAGCATCTAAAAACACCTCCGTGTATTCATCAGCACAAGAAATATAAGAACCAAAAGATTTTTTTTCTTTATTCATTATGCTACCGATCGTATAATAAAGAAGCTCTACCGAACGACCAAACACATCTAAATGACTTTCATTTTGATCAACAGATAAAGACTCATAAGACCTAGCGACAGCCTGAGCCAACTTGTCAAATATTTTTTCCTCAAATGAAACTTTTCTTATCCTACTTTCAAGCAATAAATTATTTTTTCTTTGAGCGAGAGCAGCCAAAACTTTTTGATGAAGCGCAAAATTAAAGACTTCTTTATCACAAGCTTTTTCCACAAAATTAGCTAACATTTTAGAGTCAGCACTTTGTGCTAAATCTTTTTCTTGAGCTGTTAGATTAGTAGACTTCGCCACCTCCTCCAGCTCTAAGACTTTATTAATCATATTTTCAGTAAATTCATCAATTATAGCTTGTTTGGACTTCAGCTTGTCAGCAATAGGATTTTTAAAGAAAGCACAACCATTTTCTTCATGAATTTGCTTCATAGCCAGAATAAAATTATCCTCAGAATCTTTATACATTTGCGGAAAAATTATTAATTCTTTTTCTTTTAAAGTATCAATTATACTGGTTTGTATTCTCATATAATAATCGCTAACCATCTTAACCCTATCAATCTCTTCTTTTCGGTTAGAAGCATGACCAATTAATGAATCAAATGATATAATTATTCTTTCTAGCATTGACCCTGAAAAAGAAATTCTAGACTTCTTGCAATGGCATTGAATATTGTATTTAGCATCTTCTATCCAATGAGGAAGAGACTCATTAAGGCTTTGCTCGCCGTCTTCAATAGCTAACGCCTTAAATGTTCCATCTGGCAACCGTCGCAAAAGCAATGGCGGATTTTTGAAATTCTCTTCTCTTTGTTTTTCTAACAAGTTAACAGCTTCAAAAACCTCAGATACTTTTGGCATAATACTTTCATTAATCGACGTCTCAAGATTTGCTCTAAATCGCGCCAGACTTTCTTCATAAAGCACTCCAACATGATTACCCCTTGATCTAATAAGTAAGCGCAATTCTTTTTCAGGCAAAGACTTAATCACCAAACTCGAACAGTAATCAATATAACTCTCAGGCGTTAACCCAATTTCTGATATTTTTGATGTGTTTTTAAGCGATATATCGCCAAGAGCTCCATACAAAAGCATTAGCGTGCGAGAAAGATTAACCTTATTTTTTTTTGCATCAATTTTTAAAGAAATACATGCATTATCAATCAAAATAGCTATGCTTTCAGCAGTTAGTCTCATAAAAAAAGTGTTTTTTTTAGCAGACTCAACACAAAGCCTACTTATTTCTTCAGTAGCCCAAGCTGGCACTTCTTTTTTTTCTTGCGAGCAGCCTAAATTTCCATAAAAGAAATGTGTTAAAAATAATAATGTTTGTATTTTCCTGAAAAAATTCATTGTCGACCTATCCTTACCCAAAATGTTTATATTTTTATTTCTTATTGTATCTTTTGCCATTTTTGAATTATACACTTTTTGCGATTTTTGATAAGCTAAACTACGTTATCTTAATAATTTTTACAAACAACTAATAGAAAAAATAAATTTTTAACAAGAAGCCTATTTTCACATAGAAATTCTTTTCTGTGTTTTGCCATATTAAAAAACTAGCGAGAGAAAAATAATGCAAAGCCATAATTACATACCTGCTCATCATGCGCACCTTTGGATCAGCGACAGTACAACGCTTGAACAGCAAGCTATAAGCAAATTACAAAGTACTTTATGCCAAGATAGGGGCTGCAAAAGTTGCAACAATTGTTTACAAATAGAGCAAAAACAACACCCTTGGATTACTTGGCTACAACCAGACGGTTCATACACCCTAGATGAAATTGATATCGTAATTGAGTCTGTACGATTTAAATTAGACACAAACGAAAAACGATTTTTTATTTTTACCAATGCGCAAGACCTAACCCCTGCATGCAGCAACAGATTACTTAAAACTATCGAAGAGCCGCACGATGGATACTTTTTTATCTTTCTAGCGAGCAGATCTGATGACATCTTACCAACACTGATATCAAGATGTTTTGTAAAACAGTTTGCACAACAACAGATCGAGCATTCATATCAAGAAATAATGGAACCTTTTATACAACTGTCATTTTCAAATCCATCTGGATTTATGAAAAGCATTGACCGACTAAGCATCAAAGAATCTCAAACCAAAGAAATAGTTGATCTTTTGCTTGAACATTTTCATGCAAAATTAATAAAGGTAAGCGCTGAAGGTGAAATAGATATACAAAAAATGATTATGATTACAGATAAAATTATTCTGCTTAAGCTTGCCCTTGCTCAACTTCCTCTCGCAGGAAGCAGCAAGCTTTTCTGGAAAAATCTTTATTTAACCTTTAACAGCAATGCTTAAAAAAACAAACTCACTTTTTCTTAAATGGTTGTATGGATTTTTAGAGCTACAGCTCATAATCTCTTTAATGTCACTTCCTGTTTTAACCTACTGGGGGCTACCAATTTCATACATGAGCCCCATTTCAAACATGATTTTTACCCCACTGCTCATTTTATTTCTCTGGGTTTCTTGTTTATTTTCAGTCTCTGCAATAATTGGACTCCCATGCTCATGGTTGACATGGGCCCTAGAAAAGATCACAGACCTATGGCACCACCTTCTGTCTTTTGGCAACCCGAACTACCTAATTGGATTTTCTTTTCAAACCTGGTGGATATCTGTTGTCTTTTGCATCATGGTATATTTTTTATACACCTACATAAAACCAAACACCAAACAAGCCGTCGGAGTACTTTTTGTTTTCTGGTTTTTGCTGATAATTTCTCGTGAATTCATCCAGCCAAAAGGCCTTTGCAAAAAAATTAGCGGTAAAGAAATGACAGTGCTTCATGTCAACAAAAAAACATATTTGATCGACTATGGCGCACTTTGCGAGAAGCAAAACTTTTACACCAATATCGACTACTCAATTCTTCCATCGATTATAAAAGCCACGGGAATTACACGCATTGACACTCTTGTGCTATGCAAGCCAAGCGCTTCTTTGGCAAAAGCCGCACACCAATTTGCCATGCAAACCAACGTTAAAACAATCATTGTAACTACAAAATCAAACTGTTTTAAAAAGGCCAAAGAAGCATTTGAAGGAACGTCGATAGAGATTATTCCGATGGCAAAACAGATAAAAAATAGAATGTATATTGACTATGCGCCAAAGCTCCAAGTAATCTCGGAGCGTGAGTCCGAATTTACCCGGAAAACAAAAAAAGCTCCGGCCAAAACCAGAGCTTTTTAATCTTAAATTATTTCTTAAATTTATTTTTTTTTACCTACCACTCAAGCGATCCACCAGATTGATACTCAGTTACTCGAGTTTCAAAGAAGTTTTTTTCTTTGCTTAAATCAGTCGCTTCAGACATCCATAAAAATGGATTTTCTTTGTTGTATACTTTTGGCAATCCCAAGCGAACAAGTCTTCGATCTGCAACATACTGAACATAGTCACAAAATTGCTTACTTGTAATTCCCAAAAGACCGTCTGGGCAAGCCTGAATAGCATACGCCATTTCGAGCTCTACAGCCTTCTTGATTAAATCAACTACTTCGCTCTTAAAAGCAACTGTCCAAATTTCTGGATTTTCTTGAATAATTGTGCTTATTAAATCACAACCAAAAGCAAGATGAATACTCTCATCGCGCATGATATATTCAAACTGCTCACCAATTCCAACCATTTTTTGGTGACGCTTCAAAGAAAGCATCATCGCAAAGCCAGCATAGAAGAAAATTCCTTCCATGATAACGTAAAACCCAATCAAATCCCTAACAAACATCTGAGTTGTGTTTGCATCGACTATTTCAAAGTTGCTATCAAAAATAGACTTTGTCAGACCTACGACAAATTCATCTTTTTCTCTGATAACATCAACAGTTTCGTACATGGTATAAATTTCTTCAGGGTCAAGACCAAGCGATTCACAACAATAAATAAATGTATCCGTGTGAACAGCCTCTTCAAATGCCTGACGCAATAAATATTGTCGACACTCTGGATTAGTCACATGTTTATACAAAACTAAAACAATGTTATTTGCTGTCAACGATTCAGCTGTAGCAAAAAAACCAAGGTTTAAAAGAATTAATTCTCTTTCTTTTAAAGATATAGCGCCTGGAGTTTTCCACTGCTCTACATCTTGCTGCATAGAGACTTCTTCGGGTGTCCAATTATTGGCAACGCCGCTTTTATAATAACCCCTTGCCCACAAATACTTCATAGGCAAAATTTTATTTGGATCTGTTTTTTTATCTTTAATAATTGACATCATTTACTTTCATCATAACTGCTTCTTGCTATGATCAACAAGGCGCAGTGCTATATTTTAATCTTTTTTACTGGCAAGACTCGCAATCAGGATTTTCCAAGCTACAGGCTTTTCCATCAACTTCTAAATCTAAACCACCAGATATCAAATCTGCAGTTTTTTCTTGCAGCACAATGACTTTTTCTTCCACAGAAACAGGTTTGTCATTATTTCTTTTTTGAGTGAAACCATACTTTTCAGCATCAAGCGTTGATTTTTCTACCTGACTAGCACCAAGAGATCGCAGATAATACATAGTTTTTAAACCACACTGCCAAGCATACATGTAAATATCATTGAGTAATTTTCCCGATGTTCCATGCGCAAATACATTGTGCGACTGACTCTGATCAATCCATTTACCACGAGAGGCACTCATTTTTATCATCCACATTGGATCAATTTCAAACGAAGTTTTATATTTTTCTTTTAAATGATCAGGAATTGTTGCGATCTGCTGAACACTTCCATCATAAAACTTCAATTGATCTCTCATGTCTTCATTCCATAGTCCTAATTTTTTCAAATCATCAACCAAGAAGCTATTTGCAATGGTGAAATCACCGCTTGAATTTGCTTTAGCGTATAAATTTTTATAAATCGGCTCAATACATGGAAAACATCCAGAAATGTTTGATATCGTTGCCGTTGGAGCAATCGCCATAGTATTTGAATTTCTCATGCCATGTTTTTTAACTTGATCTCTAACAATAGACCAATCTTTTTTTACTTTTCCAAACCTTGGAATAGCAATACCTCGATCTTTTTCAAGCAAATCGATAGTATCCATTGGCAAAATACCACGATCCCACTTAGAGCCTTTGTAGGAACTATATGCTCCTCGTTCTTTTGCAAGCATGGATGATGCCATAATTGCATAGTATGAAATTGATTCTGTAAACTGATCAGAAAGTTCAAGTCCTTTTTCTGATTGAAACGCAGCGTCAAGCTTATAAAGCGCATCTTGGAGGCCCATCATCCCAATTCCCACAGGACGATGCCTAAAGTTTGAAACCTGGCCCTCTTTAATTGGATAGAACGTAATATCAATCACGTTATCGAGCATACGCATTGCAACCGTAACTGTTTTTTCTAACAAGGATTCATTTATCGAACCATTTTGAACAAACTGAGATAAGTTAACTGAGCCAATGTTACAAACAGCAGTTTCTTCTCGACTAGTATTGAGCGTAATTTCTGTACAAAGATTTGAAGAATGAATTACACCAACATGATCTTGCGGAGAACGAATGTTGCAAGAATCTTTGAATGTTGGCCACGGATGACCAGTTTCAAATAAGCGAGTTAAGTGCTTACGCCATAAAGACTTTGCAGAGATTACTTTAAAAAGTCTGATTTCTCCATCTCTAGCTTTTTGCTCATATTCTTCATACTTTGCGTCGAATTGCTTACCGTAGATCTCATGAAGCTCAGGAGTTTCATCAGGAGAAAACAATGTCCAATCTTGATCATTTAAAACACGCTTCATGAAAAGATCTGGAATCCATGCCGCAGTATTCATATCATGAGTACGCCGTCTGTCATCGCCAGTATTTCTTCTCAGGTCTAAAAACTCTTCAAAGTCGTAATGCCAAGTTTCCATGTATGCAACCACAGCTCCACGACGACTACCGCTACGATTAATTGCTGCAGTAGTATCATTTGCAACTTTCATAAAAGGAATTGTTCCTTGGCTTGAAACGTCAATAGATTTAATCATTGCTCCTGTTGCACGAAGGGCGGTCCAATCATTTGCAACCCCGCCAGACCATTTAGACATCTGAGCATTATCGCCAATGCTTTTAAAAATATGATTTAAATCATCTCCAATGTAGCTCAGAAAGCATGAACTCAATTGAGCGCGCTTTAAACCAGCATGCAAAAGAGTTGGCGTTGATGGTACAAATAAAAATTGAGAAATGACGTCATAAAATTCAACAGCTTTCTGATTCTTATCTGTTTCAAGTAACGCAAGCCCCATTGCCACACGCATCCAGAAAGATTGAGGCATCTCAAAATGCTTACCTTCATGCCTCTTAAAATAACGAGAATGCAATGTTTTTAAACCAAGATATTGCAAAAGATTGTCCCGAGAAGGATCAATCGACTGCGCCAAATAATCTAAGTCAAAATCAACCATCCTCTTATCAAATTTGTCAGTCGAAACCCCAAGCTGAATGCCTGAAATAAATGATTTTTTATAGTCAGCAGCTTGTATATTTTCTGGCCAAAAACCAATTATCTCGTTATGAAGATTACGAAGTAACAACCTGGCAGAAATAAAGCTATAGGAATTATCAAGCTCAATAAATTGAACCGTTGAAAGAATTAAAACATTTTCTAATTCAGATATCGTCATCCCATCAAAAAGATTTTTTTTAACCTGATAAAGAATTTTTTCAATTGAAATATCGGCCTCAAATCCTTTTATTGAGGATGTAAGCATCTGACGTATATCCAACAAAGAATAGCTCTGTGAAACACCATCTTTATTCTTTATCAAAAACTGAAAATCTTTCAGGGACTCCAGGCTGCCTTCAAAAGAATGCAATATCTGATTATTCACACCAAACTCCGGTTAAAATTACATATAGAATCAATACTATTCAATACACATCAATACAAATCAATAAATGCTAGATCGCTTCATCTTCCTTTTTATCGATAGATTGTGAAAAATCTTACTAAGAACCCCTACAGGAAAGAGGTTTTTAATAAGATTGTTCAAATAGCGTAACATACCGGACCGGATAATCAAGCAAAAAATTAAGATATTTATTCAAAAAAAACTTTCTTTTTTTATAAATTATGACTCTCTTGACATTTTCTATATGAAAACCTCCCAGAGCTTTTTTTAGCTACTTTAAATGCCTAAAACAAAGCTAAATTAAAATAAAAACTTAAACCATTTGTTGACTATTAAGTCGTCGCTTTGCTAGCATCATGATAAGCATATTGAAAAAATGGAGGTTTTTACAATGCAATCAAAAAACAAATTTATTTTCTTATTGTCCATAACTTTTATCGTAATTCCAACTTTTGTAGCTAGCCATGCAACAAATCCACCAACTGACACCTTTCATGAAATTAAAAATATAATTGAAGGAGTTGTTAGCGAAATAACAACAGAAGACGATTTGCACGCAGCCCTAACAAGCAGCAAGCCGACAGTCATTCTTGGCTACATGGACCCCTGCCCTCACTGCTCATCGATAAAGCCGCACATGAAAGCTCTTGCTAAAAAATATCCTAAGATAAGCTTCGCAACAGCTAACGGACCAAGACTAGTTATGCATAAAAAGGTCTCCGCGCTGAGCAATAGTTCTATAAAAATTCCTGGCTACCCAACAACTATTTTTATCAACAATGGCCAGATAGTCGATCATGTAATTGGCGGAAACAAACAAAAGCTTGATCAAAAAACATTAGAACTAGCTGCTGCATCAAAAGAATCAAGGAAAAAAAGCTAAGAATAAAACGAATTTTTCAAAAAAAAATTTGAACACAGAAGCCCCCAATCAGCTAAGGGCCACTTGGTTAACAAATGGCCCTTAATTATTTCAAAAAACTCTTGCTATTAAAGGGCTTTTTATGAAAAACTGAAAGTAGATTAAAAACCGTTCTTAAAAAGGAGCAAAAAATGAATATCTCTAAAAAGCTAATGCTATGTGTTATAGCTGGGCTATCACTCTCACAAATCACACAGTCAAGTAACAAGCTGTCAGAAATTTCAATGAATCCAACACCACCGATGTCTTATTACAAACAAGCCTCATTTTTTCAACCCAATGCGCAAGACGAACCAGTAAGCACAAGTAAAATAGACGAGCAATCTATAGACCGATACAACATGGTTACAACAAGTCCAGTAAAAAGCCTTAAAACCATAAGAAAAACATTTACTTTATCAGCTGCTGGAAACGGAGAAATAGTAAGCGTAATCGTTATCCCAGTTAACGAGTCTCATGATGAAGAGAATTCGTACCAAGGCAAAGAATCCATAAAAAAATTAAAAACTGCTCATGAAAAAGTAGAAAAAAAACCAACAATTTCTTTTAACATTCCGTCTCAATTTTCTGAAGAAATTGACGGAAAAAGGGTATTTTTACCAACAGAAGAAATTTGCATTCAACTTGAAAAAGCAGGCTCAGAAGACACTGATGCTAATGAATTACTTCATTTTCATGTAGACTTCGAAAGCCTAGAAAACAATGAGACATTCTACATAACAAGCACAAGCGAAGAAGAATATCCAATGCTGATAACGCAAAATGGGCAACCAAACGTAAATGCATTAGCGCCAGAAGCGCTTTACGAAGCACATGCAACAATTAATGAGTTATCTTCTAGCTTTTCTGAAAATGAAGATTTAGGGTCAGATACTGTATCTCAAGGATCAGATATGATATCATCGGTTGAAGCATCACCGCTCGCTCACCTGAAAGATAAAGAAAACTCTTTTGATTCAGTTGCAATGCCTAGCTAAATTTAAACAAAAACATACAACTAAAAAGCCCCGGAGGTAATTAATACCTCCGGGGCTTTTTTTAAATTCTAAAATCTTAAACGAATATTTTTACGACACTAATAAAAGTGCAACAATCGACATAAGTTTTACTAAAATATTAAGAGCTGGACCAGATGTATCTTTAAATGGATCTCCAACCATATCGCCGATAACTGCAGCTTTATGAGTATCAGATCCTTTGCCGCCCAAATTACCTTTTTCGATATATTTTTTAGCATTGTCCCAAGCGCCGCCACCATTTGCCATCATCAAGGCAAGAAGAATACCGACAACCGTTGAGCCAACTAACATGCCGCCAAGACCGTGCACGCCAAGGCTATAAAAAACGATAACTGGAGTTGCGATAGCTAGCAAGCCAGGAAGCAACATTTCGTGTAACGCAGCCTTTGTTGCAATTGAGATACATTGTTCATAGTCAGGTTCAGCAGTTCCTTCCATAAGTCCAGGAATAGTTTTAAACTGACGACGAACCTCAAAAACCATTTTTAATGCAGCTTGGCTAACTGATCTCATAGTCATAGATGAAACCAAGAATGGAATTACTCCACCGATAAAAACACCAACTAGAACGATTGGCTCTAAAACATTTAAAGAAACAATGCCAGCTTCTTTTGCAAAAGCACTAAACAATGCAACAGCTGTCATAAGAGCTGAACCAATTGCAAATCCTTTACCGATTGCAGCTGTAGTATTTCCAAGCGCATCTAAGCCATCAGTAATATCTCTGACTGGTTTTCCAAATCCTGACATTTCAGCAATTCCGCCTGCATTGTCTGCAATCGGACCATACGCATCAACTGTCATAGAAATTCCAACCGTAGCTAGCATTGCCACTGCAGCAAGAGCGATTCCATAAAGGCCACCACCATGCGTAAATGAAGTTAAAATGCTTGCGCAAATTAAAAATGTTGGAAGCGCTGTCGATTCCATGCCAACAGACAAACCATAAATAATATTAGTTGCTGCACCAGACTGTGCACTTTCAGCTATTTTTCTAACAGGAGACATGCCAGTGTAATATTCTGTGATAAACCCAATAAGTAAGCCAGACATGCAACCAACAAAGCAAGCAAGAAAATAACACATTTCAACGCCAGCTGTAGACATGTATCCGTAAGCACCAATCAAGAATAAAACGATTGCAACGAATGGAGCGTTACGAAGAAGAGCTGATGGAGATTGTTTTACAAACAAACCAAACAATAGCCCACCCACAGAAGCAAAAAGACCAATTGCGCAAAGAACCAAAGGAAGCGTCATGTACAAAGCGCCCATGTTCATACTTGTTGCAAGAAGGAAACATGAAACCATGCCGCCGATGTATGACTCATAAATATCTGCTCCCATTCCAGCGGTATCGCCCACGCAATCACCAACGTTATCTGCAATAACAGCTGGGTTTCTAGGATCATCTTCCGGAATGCCAGCTTCAACTTTTCCAACTAAATCAGCACCAACGTCAGCAGATTTTGTATAAATTCCACCACCAACTCTAGCAAAAAAAGCTACCAAGCTCGTACCTGCTGCAAAAGCAGTAATAATTTGACTTAAATTTGCATTATCTAAAAAGAAATAAAATAAAACAGTTAATCCAAAAAGCCCGCAACTTGCAACGGCAAAGCCCATAACTCCACCACCAAAGAAAGCAACAAGCAAAGCTTCTCGCTCTCCGCTATCTTTTGCTGCGCATGCAGTTCTAACGTTTGCATCAGTTGCAGCACGCATTCCTATAAACCCTGCTACGAGCGAAAGAAAAACGCTGCCCATAAAAACGATAGGAATAATTGGATCTTTGGTGCAAGCAAAAAGAATGATGCCCATGGCCGAAGCAACAGCCACAATTAATTTGTACTCTTCTAAAAGAAACGTCATTGCTCCGCGACGAATGTATGAAGCAATTTTTGCAGCCCGCTCATCAGTAACCTTTTGAGCTCTGATTTTTGTTTGCAACGCAAACATTACCAAGCAACCGACCCCTGCAGCCGCAGAGAAAAAATAATACATTGTATTGATCAACATAGACATAACACCTTATTTAATTAGATTTTATCGAAGATTTTTCAATTCACGTTGAGTTTCGCGATTAATGTCTCGCTCTTTTAATAATTCTTTTTTACCTTCAGCCTTACGATGTTTTCCAACACCAAGCTCAATTTTTACCAGACCTTTTCCATTAAAATATATTTTTAATGGGACAACCGTGACGCCCTTTTGCGAAATCTCACCGATTAATTTATTCAATTCTTTGCGGTGTAACAAAAGTTTTCTACTGCGCGTTACGCTGTCGTCATCTTTTTTTGAATATGCATGTGAATACATAGAGATATTGCAGTTCAATAAAAAAAGCTCGTTTCCTTTAACGGTTGCAAATGATCCATTTAAGGACCCTCGTTTCGCTCTAAGTGATTTGACCTCATCACCAGTGAGCACAACCCCTGCTTCAATTTTTCGAGTTATTTCATAATCGAATAAAGCTTTTTTATTTTGAACTATTATTTTCATAGATTTTAATATTTAAAACGCTTAAATCTTAATATTTTGTACAATTTTATAAGTTAGTATATCATAACATTACAAATAAGAAATAGCCCAAAAAGAGGATGATGGCTGATAACCTTCTAAATCAATCTTATAAACCACGGGGTTTTATGAAAAAATCATATTTATCAATAATTGCAATTTTTCTAACTATTTTTCAACAAACTCAAGCATTTTTGCAAGACTCGACAAAGCTTTTTTCAGGATCTATCGAATTTCCAATTCAAATGGATTATGACCTTTGCATATTTTACAAAGGAGAAAAGTTAAAAACAGAACAAAGCATTAACAATGACTCAATTCAGTTTTCTTTTGTAGACAAAAACGAAACCCAAACTATTTTTCTAATAATTACGCACTCAATGACTTGCATCACCGAAGAAAGCAATACCATTGAGCACCTAAAGCTCACTAAAGACAACTCTTACATCTGCTACAAACTTCAAGCACAACGAGAAATGCAAGATGATGATCATCAAATTCTTACCTGGAAAATTGAAGAGCACGCATTAACTCAGCGAGTTATTCCACAAAACAGCCTTATATTTTTATTTGATCCATCTCTTATTGCTGGACTTAAAATCCAATCCTGGAAACCTGAATGTGTTTTTAGAATTGTTCCAACAATAATTGCTGTGCCTACAGCAACCCAAAAAGAACTGGATAGAGCAATTACCATTGCAAGACTTGCAGCTCTAGATATTGATGCAATTCATGCAAAAACCACAAAAAATATACCTACCCAAGCTGTTCTTGTTACGGCGTTGCAATAAAATGAAAAATTTAACTATTTTGGGCATTGAAAGCTCTTGTGACGAAACAGCGGCAAGCATTTATACGACAAAAGACGGACTTTTATCAAACGAACTATTTTCTCAAATCCCATTTCATGCTGCAACTGGTGGGGTCATTCCAGAAATAGCTTCTCGAGAACATATGGAAAAAATAATAGTTGTTACGCAGCAAGCGCTTGCAAAGGCTAATAAAGCACTTGAAGACATAGATGCGATTGCTGTTACCAGCAAACCAGGACTACCTGGCGCACTCATGGTTGGCGTTGCATTTTCAAAAGCTATATCATTTTCACTTAATAAAAAATTAATTGGCGTTGATCACCTAGAGGGCCATGTTTTTTCTGCCTGCATTGAAAACAATGTTTCATTTCCATTCTTAGCTCTTACTGCGTCTGGTGGCCACTCGTCTTTGTACCTTGTGCATGACTTTGGAAACTATGAAATACTTGGAACAACTCTTGACGATGCTGCTGGTGAAGCCTTTGATAAAATAGCAAAACTTATGAATTTACCATATCCTGGTGGACCAGTAATTGAAAAGCTTGCTGAGCAAGTTAACTTTCAAGATTTTTTTTCATACCCTCGCGGCAACATGAAAAACTTAAACTTTAGCTTTTCTGGATTAAAAACAGCTGTTTTGTATAGCCTGATTGAGCAAAAAGCATACGACCAAACAACTAAAGAATTTTTAAAATCTAACGACATAGAGTTCCAACAAAAAGTTGCGAGCTCTCTTTTGGTCTGCATCGGTGATATTTTTGAAGAAAAAATAACAAGGGCCTTAAAATCATATCCAACAATTCAATCTGTATGTTTTGTTGGCGGAGTTGCTTGTAATAAATATTTACGACAACGATTATTAAACGTTTGCAAAATAGAAACCAAACAACTTTTCTACCCATCTGTCAAGCTTTGTACTGACAACGCTGGCATGATTGCATTTGTTGGACACTACAAAGCACAACAGAACAAATTTGATGACTTGTCGCTACAGGTTTTTTAGAAAAAGCTATCCTTAAAGAATTACGAATTTCTACAAAAAAACAATACCAAGCAACTCACTTTGTCGACTCAGAGCATATTTTAACAAAAAACTATGCTTTTTATTAAAAAGAAAATAAAATAACTACGAACAATTACTGTTTGTAATATTTTAGAAAGGAAAATGTTGAAAAAATCAACTTTTATAGCGCTGTTCTTTTGCAACTCAATTTTATTTGCCCCACCTGCAAGACTGGAATCATTAACCGAACTAAGTCTTAGAAAAAACAGCCCTCCTATTTTAAGTAAAAACTCTTCTACCGCAAGCCTAGAAAAATTACCTGATCAACAAAGCCCAAACAAAACACCAAGTAAAGATAGTGATCAAATTGTTAACAATTCTTCTCAGGTAATGAAATTCATAGATGCTGCTAAAAAGCAAGATGACGATCTACAATGCAAAGCAACAACTTATGCATCAGGCGGAGCTTTAATTCTTATTGGCGTTGCGTTTTTACTTAATGCATACAACCAGAAAAAAATTCAACAATAAAAGGATTCTTATGAAACAAGCTATAATCAATATAGCCCTCTCCCTTGCTCTTATTTTTACCTTCAATAATTCAAGCGCAGCCCCACTAAAATTCAACGGCAAAGCACTAAAAAAATATAAATTCAAACTAGCCATCCAGATCAAGCAGGATTTTCAAAAAAAAATACACACAGCGCCCAAGATCAATGATTTAACCATAAACGACAAGCCTATCGACCAAAGACCTATTGGATTTTCTATTGAAGAGCGAGACGATTGCAGCGATATGGGATTAGACGCTGGATATAGAATTGAAAAAATATACACAACCAGCGTACTTGTCGCTTCTGCCACAGCCGCGCTTGTATTAATTTGCTCTAAAACATAAATCAACCTTAGCCGCAAAGTGCAAAATATCTCAACAAAAAACGCTCCGTTTTACAGGAGCGTTTTTTATTAAATAAATCTAAAATACATTTAAAATCTAGCCTTAGTGGTGATCACCATTTACAGAACTATGACTTGAGCCATTGTTAGCTCCACCAGTGTTTCCGCTGCTTCCACCGCCACTGACAGCATTGCTGCCACCAGTTTTTTTCACGCTTTCAAAAAACTCTTCATTCGTTTTGTACTGCTTCATTTTGTTGATAACAAATTCAGTTCCTTCAACCACATTCATGGTTGATAAAAATCTATGAAGAATCCATGCTTGATTTAATTCATCTTCAGAAAGAAGTAAATCATCGCGACGAGTGCTTGAAGAAAGAATGTCAAAAGCCGGAAAGGTTCTACGATTTGAAAGCTTGCGAGTAAGATGAAGCTCCATGTTTCCAGTACCTTTAAACTCTTCATAAATGACTTCATCCATACGCGAACCAGTTTCAACCATAGCTGTTGCTATAATTGTCAAAGATCCAGACTCTTCTGTTTTTCTAGCAGCACCAAAGAAACGCTTTGGTCTTTGAAGAGCATGCGCATCAATACCACCAGTTAAAACTTTTCCAGAAGTTGGAGCTGTTGTGTTATAAGCACGGGCTAAACGAGTAATCGAATCAAGCAAGATTACAACATCTTCCCCATACTCAACCAAGCGCTTTGCTTTTTCTAGTACGATTTCTGCAACCTGAACGTGTCTTTCTGCAGATTCATCAAAAGTAGAACTTATAATTTCAACATTATTGCCCTTGATTGTTCGCTTCATATCAGAAACCTCTTCAGGTCTTTCATCAATTAAAAGAACAATCATATGAATATCTTTATATTTTTGAAGCAAACTTAAAGCAATTTCTTTAAGAAGCATCGTTTTACCAACCTTTGGAGGCGCAACGATAAGACCACGCTGTCCTTTGCCAATCGGAGTAAAAATGTTCATAATTCGAGTTGAGATAAAATTTGGATTTGTCTCAAGATCAAATCTCTGATCTGGATGCAAAGGAGTCAATCTATCAAAATTTAATCTTGAAGTTGTATCTTCTGTTGGTCGATCATTAATTTTATCAATTGTTTGTAAGGCAAAATATTTTTCACCCTCTTTTGGCTTTCTGATGCTACCGTGAATTTCATCACCAGTTCGTAAATTATACCGTCTAATTAAAGAAGGAGAAACATACACATCATCTGGACCAGAAATATAATCATATTCAGAGAATCGCAAAAAACCAAACCCATCAGGAAGTCTTTCTAGTACACCTAGAACAAAAATCTCAACCTCTGGTTTTACTTGTTGCTCTAAAATTGTTTTTATTAATGTATCTTTAGAAAGAAAACTTGATCCAATAATCCCCAAACGTTTAGCAACGTAACCCAATTCAACACTTTGCATGTCAAAAAGCTCTGCTTCCGTTAAAGGACGAACTGTTTGTTTTTTTAAGGGGGCTGCTGGCTTTTGAGGCTTAGCCTCAGCACCAGGTCGCGGTCCTTTATTATCATTCGATCTTTGCAAATGATTCTCCATATAGATTTAATTATCTGTTTTTGAATTTTATTAAACTGAAATATTTACAGGACTCAAGCAACAGCTTTTATCTGATGGTCTATTTTTGATCTCTCATAAAAAGCATCATAATTGGACTTGCAATGTAAATTGAAGAGAATGTTCCAAAAAGGATTCCCAACAAAATAGCTAATGCAAAATCTCTAATAGACTCTCCACCAAACAAGAACAATGACATAACAACAAGCGCTGTTGCAAAACTTGTTAAAATTGTTCTACGAAGACGCTCATTAAGGCTAATATTTACGATATCGTAAAGTGACTTACCTTTTAAAGTTTTCATATTTTGTCTAATGCGAGAAAACACAATAATTGTGTCATTAATTGAATAAGCCAGCACTGCCATAATTGCGCCAATAAAATCAATTGAAATTTCTTTACCAAGCAACATAAAACAAGCTAAAACAATTATTGCATCATGGGCTAAAGCGATAACCGCTCCGATAGCAAATGCAAACTGAAATCGTATCGAAAGATATGCAACTAAACTTAAAAGAGCTATTGTTATTGCCTTAAGCCAAACCATCCATAGCTTGTCGCTAATTGTACGACTAATGCTATTGATTTGAACCAACTTGCCAGGATTGTCTTGCGATGCTGAGTCGATAGATGCCATAATCTTATCGCTTAAACCATCTAACTTTTCAGGCATTTCTTGCACACGCACAATAATTTCTGGTGTTCCAATCACGCCATAAACAGTTCCCTGCCATTTATCATGAATAACTGCTTTGATAGGCTCAAGATCTACAGCTTTTTCAAACTGAACTCTCATTTCTGTACCACCAGCAAAATCAACACTATATTTAAAACCACCTTGAACAAAGTAATTTGCAACACCAGCACCAATAATTACCATGGTAAACAAAACACTTGGAATGCTATATTTCAAAAAATTGTACTTGTACATAATACTCTCTCTCTTTCTTCTCGCAGATGAAAATGATACTTCACAACAACTTAATTTTTAAGCAGCTTTTGCTGTTTTTCGCTCAGCAACGATGGATACGAATAATCTATCTTTGTATCCACGATGGAATTCAACAAATCCTGCACCTAATGCATACAAGGTATCATCTTTTCCACGACCTACAAATTTACCAGGATGATATTTAGTTCCGCGCTGTCTGATGATAATTTCACCACCGGTAACTACTTCTCCTGCATAAAGTTTAACGCCAAGTCTTTGACCTTTACTATCCCGGCCGTTACAGGTTGAACCGCCGGATTTACTGGTTGCCATACGTATTCCTTAGAATTTATTGTTTTTTGTTAAGATTTCATTTAAAACTAATGACCAAAATTATAGACTGAAATGCAGACTGCTAAAGCATTTCTAATAGTTACAGTGTGCACAGGTTCATTTAAAATGTCAACCTCAAGATATTGCCCTTTGGCTCTGCTTGCATCAATCAACAAAAAGCCTTTTTCAATAACACTTTTCAAGCTGCCTTTCGACCATCTATGGCTCAATGTCAAGAGTCAGCAAGCGCGATTACTTCGTAACTTCTCTCCAGTTTTTACCCACCCTAATTGCAGCTTGCAATGGAATATCCCAAGCTACCGCAGAAATCAATGTTTTCTCTAATAATTTTGACACTTCCTCAACCTCTTGGTCTGGGCAGGTAACGAGCAATTCATCATGTATTTGAAGCAAGACCTTTGCTTGCAAGCCTCTGTCTTTAATGGCTTTATCAAAAGAAATCATACCAAGCTTTGTCACCTCTGCCGCAGTTCCCTGAGCCGGAGTATTTATAGCAATGCGCCTAGCAAGATCAAATAGTCCTTTGTTTTTTTCATAAATGCCAGGCAGGTAACGTCTTCGACCGTACAAAGTTTGTGTATATCCATGTTTTTTCACAAACTCCACAACGCCCTCCATCCAAGCACAAACTCCTGGATACTGCTCAAAATAAAGATCTATATATTTTTTTGCATCAGCATAAGGAATTAACATATCTTTTGATAGACCATAAGCGGTTAAGCCATACAAAATCGAAAAGTTTAAGCGCTTGCCAATCGATCGTTGTTCGTCTGTAACTTGAGGCAAGTCAACATCAAACATCTTTGCTGCTGTCTGAGCATGAATGTCTTGCCCTGATAAAAACGCATGAACCAGATTTTTATCCTTTGAAAGTTGAGCAAGAACCCGAAGCTCTATTTGAGAATAATCTGCCGAAATAAAACTCCATCCACTTTTTGCTTGAAAAGCAGATCGAACATCAACATCATATTCTTTTCCATACTCAAGCCGATCTTTTGGAATATTTTGTAAATTCGGGTTTGAGCTTGAAAGTCTACCAGTTGCAGCAATGGTTTGATTCCAAGATGTGTGAATTCTCTGGGTTTTTGGATTAATGTATGTTGGCAAAGCATCAATGTATGTACTTTTTAATTTATACAGCTCTCTGTAAGCAAGCATCATTTTTGGAACTTCATGCTCCAATTGCAAAGCTTTTAAAACTTCTGCATCTGTTGAAAACGTAGCCCCCTTCCCGCTCTTTTTTTGAGGCGTTAGCTTTAACTGATCAAATAAGAGCTCTCTTATCTGCTTTGGCGAGTTTAAATTAATCTCTTTTCCGGCTACCAAGAATATTTCTTGCTCAATTTTTTTTAAATCTTTATCAACCTGAACACTTAAATGCTTGAGCAAATCAACGCTGCAAAAAATACCTTCTTGTTGCATCGCCACTAAAATATCATTTATTGGAAACTCTATATTATAAAATAAATCATCTAAGAGTTGCTCTTTAAGCTCTTTTTTGAAAACTGAAACCAATTTTAATGTTTGATGCGCATCAGACGCTGCATACTGTGTTGCCACAGATACTGGAATATAAGAAAAATCTTGAGCCTTGTGCTGCTTAATCATGTCTTTATAGTTCAACATAGTCTCATTAAAAAACTGCTCAGAAAGATCTTTCAACCCATTTTTTTCCCATTCTTTTGTTGCCAAACTTGCTGCAATCATAGTATCAAAAGACACACCAACTACTTCAAGCCCAGCTTGATTAAGCACAAGTTGATCAAATTTTGCATTGTGCATATATTTTTCAATGTTTTTATTTTTTAAAATTGGACCAAGATGATCCACTACTATTTTTTTTGAAAGCTGCTGTTCATTTTTTAAAGGTGATGCTTCTTGCACAATAGAAAGCTGAGACTCTTGTTTATGGCCAAGGGGAATATAAAAAGCCTGACCAACTTTATAAGCAATGGAAATACCTACAAGCTCTGCTTGCATAGGATCCAGCCTTGTCGTTTCAGTATCAATTGCAAATGATTTTGCTTCAGATAAATTTTTACACAAATCAACAAGCTGTTTTTCTTGATTGATTAAAACAAAGTCATATTTTTCATGTAAGGGTCTACTCTCTGATGCTACGTCTAATGAGATTTGATTGCCCACAGCATCAATTTCGGCTATCCCATACTTTAATTCAATATCTTTGACCAAGCTTTTAAATTCTAATTTTTGGAACAACTGTGCAGCTTTAGCCCAAGATGCTGGATTTAAAACAGTATCTTCAACGGTTAAATCAATGTCAAAAAGGCGAAGTAAAAATAATCTTTCACTTAAATATGCCTTATCTTTATGCTCGATTAAAAGATCTTTGATCCGCTGCTTGGGTATTTTATCAATATTTTCATACATATCATTAAGGCTTGAAAACTGCGTTACTAAATCAGTTGCACCCTTTTCACCAATACCTTTTACTCCGGGAATATTATCAGAAGCATCGCCAAGAATTGAAAAGTAAAACGGCAACTTAAAAACTTCAAATCCATATCTATCCTGACAAGCAGCTACATCCATAACAGCATCTTTAAATGGATCAAAAATTATAATATTTTCAGACAAGGCCTGGCGCATATCTTTATCAGAAGAAACAAGCACTGCTTGATACCCAGATTTTTCTACTTTCTTTGCAAAGCTAAACATCAGATCGTCAGCCTCTTTTCCAACCTGACTAAGCTGCAAAATCCCTACCAAATCCGCAAACTCTTGAATCAATGCTTTTTGTTCAAAAATGTCACTTGGTGGTGCTTGCCTGGTTCCCTTGTACTCAGAAAAAATTTCGTGTCGATGAGTTTTCCCTTTGCTATCCCAAACGATAATGACATGATCTACCCGCAAAAGATCAATAATTTTTTTTATCATTCTGCAAAAACCATAGACAGCTTGAACAGCCAAACCCTTACTCGTATAAAGCGGTTTAACTGCATAATAAGCTCGGTATAAAAACGAAGAGCCATCAATAATAAAAACTGATTTTTTTGAAATTTTATCTGACATTTTTATAAAGCCTTATCTGTGAATTTTATATTTTCTTTAGCATAGTCGACCATCTTTTTTTGACAAGACCAAGACCAGGGCTCGCGACAATCAAACTTTAATTAAGCCATTATCTTCTTCTATAAGGCATTCTTCCATCAAATCTTGAACGACATTTGAAACATCATAAAGATTTTCTGGTAATTCATAAGCCACTAACTGACAGAGCTCATCACAAGATAACGATAAACCCTTACTTAAAATTCTAATAATTGCTCCACGAACTTGGCGCTTAGATCCAACAAACTTTGTTTGTAAGGCGTGATGAGAGCTCAATTTATTGCTCGCTTTTACCTTTGTTTTCAAATAAACCCCATAATCCATCAAACCATAATACCAATGGCGAGAGTTATCATAATCCAAACAAGATCTAACCAATGGCAGGATTTGCTTGTCATGAATCTTCTCTCTTGAGTCCGAAAAAAAATGGTGTAAAAAAACTGTACGAATATTTGTTTCAATAAAAACAACCGGTTGATTGAAAGCAAAAGCACAAATCGATGCTGCAGTGTTCGGACCAATTCCTGTAAAAGTTTTTAATATTTCAGGATCATCAGGAACTTGACCCTCAAACTCTAAAACCATGCGCTTTGCAGCTTCGTGCAACCACAGACCACGGCGATTGTAGCCAAGGCCTTGCCAAGCGCTTAAAACTTCTAGCCTTGAGGCACAAGCCAGAGAAAAGATATCTGGAAATTTTTGCAGCCACAAAATAAATTTTGGCTCGACACGAGCTGTTTGAGTTTGCTGGAGCATAATTTCTGAAACTAAAATCTTATAAGGCGTGATATCTTGACGCCAGATGAAATCTCGTTTGCTAACTCGATAAAAATCCTGAATCATTTTTTGAAAATCTAAGAATTTATCAGCCTTAATCTTCATTTTGCGCAATGAATGGTTTAATAATTGAACGTTCTTTAAACGGAAAAGTTAAATCTCCAACAATTTGATATTCATCGCGACCCTTACCAAGAATTGCAAGAATGCTACCTTTTTTAGTTAATTCATAACCAAACTCAATAGCTTTTACACGATTTAACTCTCTATACAATTCAAACGGCTTATCAAAATCAAAACCAGTTTCAACCTCTTTTGCAATTAACACAGGGTTTTCATCTCGAGGGTTGTCAGAAGTTAAAATTACAACATCGCAATATTTTTGAGCAACAGATCCCATCAATGGACGCTTTTGCTTATCTCGATTTCCTGCAGCGCCAAACACAACTATTAAATGAGAAGTCATTGATCTAAGCGTTGAAAGAACCGCTTCAAATGATGATGGATTGTGAGCGTAATCAATAAAACATCGAGACCCATTTTGTAAAATATATTGCTCCATGCGACCAGGAACATGCTGCAAGCCTTTCAAGCTCCATCTAACATCTGCAATGCTAATTCCCAAAGCCTGCACAAGGCCTAAAACACCAAGCAAATTATAAACATTAAACTGACCTAAAAGCGGCGTATAAACATCATAAGTATTGCCATCAATTTTAACATGCACAGAAACTTCTGAGCTTTGTGGATGCGCACAACCGTACAAAGTTGCATTTTTATCAACTAAAGAAAATGATGAGCATTCAGGATTTTCTTGATGCAAAACTTG
This sequence comes from Candidatus Dependentiae bacterium, assembly GCA_026389065.1. Taxonomy (NCBI): domain Bacteria; species Candidatus Babelota bacterium. Next base: position 14,360 of record JAPLIP010000034.1, on the reverse strand, counting down.
CCCATGCTTATCATCAATATTTATAAACATGTTTTTTGGATTTTTTATTTTTGGAACCAGCAAAGTTTTTGCTTTAAAGTATTGCTGCAAATCATCATAAAACTCCAGATGTTCATGTGAAAAGTTGGTAAAAACTCCAGCTTCAAACTCTATGCCTTCTAGGCGTTGCAAAGTTAATGCCTGCGCAGAAACTTCCATAACAACATATTCAATGCTGCGCTTCACGCATTCATCTAAAAATATATGTATTTGATCGGGAAGAGGAGTAGTTAAAGAGATCGTGACATAGTCAGACTCAATGCGCTTTTCAACAGTACTAATCAAGGCAACTTTCTTACCCAATGCATGAAGCATGTGATAAACCATGTAAGCCGTTGAGGTTTTGCCCTTTGTTCCCGTAATTCCTACAATTTTTAATTTCTTTGCTGGAAAATCTAAGGCTTGAGCAGCCATTTGAGAAAGAGCTTTGCGGCAATTTGGAACAAATATAATTTGAGCCCCAAAAGCTTCAACCAAATCACTTAACTCTTGTGATAACAAAACGCCCTGCTCAACAACAATTGTTGTAGCTCCCTTTTGCAAAGCAAGTGAAATATAATTTAGTCCATCAGTTTTCGCGCCAGGAATTGCAACAAACGTTGATCCAGCTCCAACAAAATCTGTATGGGCAGTAACAGGATAAATATCGCGAAGAACTATAGTATTTGTACCGTTAAGCATATTTTTTTCTGTAAGAAGTTAAGCCTGTTTTTACCGTGCTCGTAAACCATAACAAGCCCAAAACGTTTACTGCAAAGATCGCGGCAGTTGAAATACCATTAATATTCCAAACAACATCAGCGCGCATTAATGTTCCAGCCGCTGCACACAATATATAAACAACCGAAAATAACCAATCAGCTTTTCCTTTAAATAAAAAGCTCCAGCAGATTCGAGCATTGTATGCATAAGCAACCACAACGCTCATAGCAAACATTGAAACAAGAACCGTAACAATAAGTCCACCAAAAGAACCAAAAACTGTTTCGTATGAAGAAACAAGCATTGCTATTCCAACTTCTCCCGTTTGCCAAGCACCACTTGCAATAACGCAAAGAGAAACTAAAAAGCAAACTATGTGAGTGTTGATGTAAATGCTAAGCATAGACATTATACCATTTTCTATTGGGTCTTGGCCTTTTGTTGTACCAAATGCTACAGCTGCGGTACCAAGGCCAGCCTCACTTGCATTAACGCCGCGAGAAAAACCTGCTGCAAGCGAGCGTTGAATAGCAAAACCAAATGTTCCACCAACAACTGCTTGTGGATTAAAAGCTAAAGAAATCATAAGGTAAAGCGCATGAGGAATAGAAGCAAAATTATAAATTAAAACCATCACAGCGGTAATTAAAAAACCGTAAACTTTAACAGGAACTAATTTATCTAAAAATTTAACGATTCTATCAGATCCACCAATAATGACATAGGATATGAAAAGAAAAACAAATACCGCAGAAATTTCTTGGCTTACTCCCCATGATCGACTTAATGCAGACCCAACAGCATTACACTGAATTAAGTTTCCGCCAGTCAGCATATAAATTAAACCAAAAACACCAAACAAATAAGAAAGAACTGCACCAAAAGGCAGCAAGCTTAAATAATACATCGGGCCAGATTTTTCTGCTGTTGCTTTATCGCTAAAATAGGTTGCAAGGTAAACTTCTGCAAACCGCAGCGAGACAGAAAAAGTAGACATCAACAGCATCCAGAAAATTGCACCTGGACCACCAAGAGCGATAGCGGTTGGAACTCCTGCTAAGCTGCCATTTCCAATATTGCCACCAAGAGTGTTCATAAATGCTTGAAATGGAGAAAGCTTTCCTGCGGCTACAACAGTACTGCTCGATTCATCTGACTTAAAAACTACTCGAATAGCTTTAGCAAAATAACGAAATTGAACAAATCCAAGCTGCATGGTCATGTACACGCACGTACCAAAGAAAAACAGTAAAAAAGGCAGTCCCCAAATTATGTTTTCAAGATCTGATAGCATTGTAGAAAAATTCACAATATTCCTTTATTTTTTTAATTCGTATCTATAAATTTATAAGAGGTTTTATAAAATATGCGCTCGTAAAATGCATAAAAAAACTGTACCATATTTTTACAAAAAGTAACAAAATTCTCCATCAAAACCACAAATTTGTCGATATGCTGAAAGAAAAAAAACCATGAAAGTATTAGCTCTTGATCTTGGAGATGTTTGGATAGGAACTGCGATGAGCGACCCTTTAAAAATAATTGCGACTCCTTATAAAACCACAAAACTAGAACTCCTTATGCCTTTTTTACACGAACTATTTGCTAAAGAGAAAATAGAAACCGTTGTAATCGGCTATCCAAGAACAATGAGAGACACTGAAAGCCTGCAGACAAAAAAAGTCCTGGCCCAAAAAGATTTAATTGAGGCAGAGTTCCCAGACAAAAAATATATTTTGTGGGACGAAAGACTTTCAAGCAAAGGAGCTCGAACCATTCAAGGGAAAAAAGCAAAAACAGATGGGGCTCAAGAACACTCGATCGCCGCAGCTATAATACTTCAAACCTATCTACAGTTTTTAAATTAATTAGATGTCTTGACAATGGCTGAGAAATAATCTTAACATAGAATTTGTCCATTCCCCTTAAGTGGAGATATGTATGCAATGCCGAAAATGTTCAGGATTAATGATTCAGCAGCTCTTTTTTGATCACTTTCTCAACTTTGAAGGGTGGAGATGTCTCAACTGCGGAAAAATAACACTGAAAAAAGAAAAGGTTTTGGAGTATGATTACTTTGGAATCTATTTACAACAACAAAAACCTAGAAAAAAATAATCTCTATGCTGCCTTACATCATCTTGCAATATCCTTATGATAAAATTGAAGTCGCACTCTGCGACAATGGCAATATCATACAATTAGCCCAAGAGCATAAATTCAACGCTATAAAATCAACAATTCCTCATATTTCAAGCATGCTAGAAAATCACAATCTTAAGCTAAGCGATCTAAAATTTATCGGCGTTAATGTTGGTCCCGGGCCTTATAACACACTTAGAGCCTTACTGACAATGGCAAACGGTATACACTTTGCTTCAAAAATCCCATTAATTAAACTAACAGCCCTAGAACTTTTAAGCCTCGAGCATGAAAATGAAAACACATTAATTATTTTCCAAGCTTTTGCTGATAATGTTTTTTATCAATATAAAGAAAATACAAAAACCAAAACAGGCGCTTGCTCTATAAACCAACTCATTGAAAAATTAAACAAACAATCGACCGTTTTTCTAGCTCTTGGCAATGGAGCGCAAATGTACAAAGAGAAGTTACAAAAACATGCAGGCAATAACGTAACTTTTCCAAGCACAATACCGCTTTTTAATTCAATTGAGTCTATGGCTAAAAAATCTTTGGATCTGTTTTTACAAAATAAACTTGAAACAGATTATTTAAAGCCAATCTACTTTGAAGACCTATCTACGAAATAAACTCCTGCACCTACTTATCTTTTTTACAAAAAAGGAATTATAAAATAATGACATCACGCGCATTTAAACAAAACAAATTATTTCGAGACAAAATAAGCAACATTCTTGAGCCACTTGGATCAAGGCTTTATTGGATAGAGCTGTCTGATCAAGAATTTCAAAAACAATTAAGCTTAAAATTGATAGAAGAAGCTCATGAAGTTCAGCATGCAACGACAAAAGAAAACATGCTTGAAGAGCTTGCTGACGTACTTGAAGTTGTAGACGCACTAAGAAAATCACACGGATTTACAACAAAAGAATTAAATGACTGCAAGCTAAAAAAACGTAAAGAAAAAGGTGGTTTTGATGGTAAAAGATTTATCACTGTTGCTGAACACCCGGTTGGTAGCCTTGCTGAGAAATATTGCCTAGCAAACCCTGACAAATATCCTGAAATAAAAAATCAAACATAAGACCTTACCTCAATAGCTTGACCTATTACAAAATCCATTCTAAGCTCCTAATGCTATTAATCATGCATTATAAAGGAACGACTTAAATGAAAAAAATAATTGGCATATTGATTTGCTTATCGCTTGCGACTGTAAACCGTGAAGCTCTTTGTACTGTTTTTATAAATGAAAAACCAGCGCAAATAATTATTGACAGCCAAGGAGAGTTTCACCTGTATCAAAATTGCAATACCTTACAAGAGGCAATCAATCAATTTATGGAACAATATCCGGGTGAATCATTTGCAGCTACAGATCAAATGCTACAAGACCTTAATCTCATAAATATAGATCCTGTATCTTTACCCGCGCAAGAAACACCAGCTAAGCAATAATTTATTTTCTATGACAATCGAAATAAGGCAGCGCTTACAGCAACAGCCTGAACAGCTCGAAGCGTTGTTTGTGTTAAAGCACATTTTTGAAACTTTTCAGAACTTAAAAAGGAAAGCTCTTTTTCAAGAAGGCCGCCCTCTGGACCAACAAAAAGAGTAACGCTTTGATTTCTTGTTATATCTTTTTTTATTTCAAAAAACGACTCTCCTGCAGCATCAAAAACAATTTTGCAAGATGGCAATAATTTATCAATAACAGTGTTTGATAGGGTCTCAGGCTCGAACAGCTCAGAGAAATTATAATTTTTTGATTGCTCTGCTGCAGCAACGACAATTCCGCAAAGGCGTTGATATTCTTTTGGTGACATCAACGATTGTCTTGATTTTGCAGTTACCACTAAGCGAATTTCACTTACACCTATTTCGGTCAAGGAATACACCGCCTGCTCAAGAGCCTCTTTTTTTAAAAGTGGCAATAAAAAAGTAATTTTTGGCTGCAACAAAACATTGTCTTGCAAAGAAAGCACTTGAGCTTGAATTTCTTTTTTCAACACTGAAAGAACTTTGATAAAAACATTGCGTTCTTTATCAAACAACACAAATTCATCATCTTTTTCAACCTTTACAACCTTGATAAGCCGATGCACCAAGTCTTCATCTTGTAGCCAGATTATTGAACCAGAAGACCAAGAAGATTGAATTATGCTTGGACAAAAAAATGAAAATATATGTTTTTGGCCATGATCTTTATTTAACATTGTTTATTAATTTCCAGAAGAATTAAGCCATGATGCTACATTGCTTGCAGCGCGCTTTGCTTTGCCATACTGAACAAGGGCAAAAATTTCTGCATATGTAATATATTGCTGAAATAGCGACCGACTATTTTTACTTTTTTTCATAGAAGTTTCTACCATGGTCATATCAACATTATCAACAAGATTGGAAAACTCATCAAACTCATCTGCATTGTCTACAGAGGAATGTTGACCGACCGGAAAAGATATTATATCAAATGGATTTTCTTCAAGAAGCGTATCTTTAATTACTAAAATACGAAGAACAGCCATAGATTTATCAAATTCAAAGTTAAGAATAACCGCTTGATCTGCTTGGCTGATTGATACCATCAAGTCGATAGCGTTGGGCAAATGATCAATATCAGCACAAGATGTTATCTCTAGCTCGCTTTGAGCGATTTTTCTAGAGCCGCTATATTGATCAAGTTGGCATTTTCCAGCACACTGATTGCCAAATTCATCAACCATATAAATAACCAACGATGCTTTTTGCATAAGAAATTTTTCAGGAACTTTTATAGCAAATGAACAAGCAAATAAAGATGCTGCATGCAAATAAGATAAGCACAGTAAAAACATGATACTTTTTTTCATATTATTATCCTTTCAACTTTTTAACGTCTAATATTTTGGACCATAACAATTTCTGGCAAAACTACAGCACAAACATACAAAATATGTTTTTGCCTTGATTCTATTTATCTATGTAAAAAATCTTTCTATACTCTACTATTTATACCAAGAAAAGAAAACAAACTGTTCATCGCTGCCAGTTTGCTTCATTCCAAACCCCTTGTATAACCCTTGAGACCTAAAGTTGTTGTTTCTTGTTGCGAGATCAACCTTTAAAGCTCCTCTCGCAGCCATATCATCCAATGAAAACTTCAATAGTTTTTTTGCAATTCCTTGTCTTCTAAAATCTTGATCAACGAGCAAGAACAACAATTGCCAAACGTGCTTAGAGTGAGGATAGTAGGCTAAAAAGCCTGCAAGCTTCCCATCAATTTTTAGCACCTTAAAAATAAGATTGTGCAACTTTTTAGACTGCGATGACGTCTTATATCTAAGCATAAAATCTAGTGAATATGTATTTAAAATGCCATTATGAAGCATCCAATACCAATTGTCACCCTTATGAAAAAGCTTATCAACGCTCGCACTGTCTCTATCAAAGTCAAAATCCTGAATATCAAAACTTGACGCCGGTCGAGAATTGTTTTTATTCCAAAAAAATATACCAGCCGACATAAATAATGCAGCTAGCATACAAAGACCTATTAATTTAATATTTTTAACTCTTTTCAAATAGTCCCCCTTCTTTATATATGATTTGTTCTAATACTAACCCTTTTGCGGGTGCATTTGGAAGAGTATGTCTAGGATTTTTATTATTAAGAATAGAAACAATATCATTAAGCCCGAGCTGATCACGCGATGCAACTTCTAAGCAAGCTCCAACAATTCGTCGAACCATATATCTTAAAAAACTTTTACCCTTAATTTCAATTCGATACGCATTCCAAGCAGCCACATAGCTCACATCTACGCTATCAATGGTGCGAATCGTATCTTCCAAGTCATCTCCAGTGCAAAAAGACCTAAAGTCATGCGTGCCAACAAAGAGATTAAGCGATGCTCGCAAAATATCAAGATCTACGCTTCTTCTAAAATGCCAACCAAACCTTTGAACAAAAGGAAGCGGTCTTTCTAGAAAAAAATGATAGGCGTATACCTTCTGAACAACTCCATCATGCGGATGAACAAGCTTATCAATTTTTTGAACATCTCGAACAACAATGTCTGTTGGAATTGCTTTATTCCACGCCTTGCGCAAAACGTCTATCTCAATATCAACAGGAGACCTTACAATTGCAACCTGTCGCAAAGCATGCACTCCAGCATCAGTACGAGAAGCACCAAGGATTGAGATTTTTTGAAAAAATACATTTGAAAAAGCATCGATTAATGCTTGAGAAATTGTTGCTGCACCTGGCTGAACTTGCCATCCATGATAGCTAGTTCCGTCATATGCAACAACAATTTTATAGTACGCCATAAACTCTAAAGTTTAATACTCGGTAGCACAGAAAGGCAACAATGCCATGATTCTTGCTTTTTTGATTTCTCGAGATACCAATCTTTGATATTTATTTGAATTTCCTGAAATTCGCGAAGGTAAAATTTTACCACGCTCAGTCAAGAACTTTGATAACAACACAGCGTTTTTATAATTCAGATCATGAATCATATCTGGGTTGTTAGTGAATCTACATTGTTTTTTTGAAAGCGCCGTTTTTTTACGAAATTTCTTTTTTAAAAGGCGAGCGCTAATCTTAAGCTTGATTTTCTTCGTCATAATCTAAATTCTCTTCGTTTTTAGTTTCAACATGTTTTTTTACATCTTTACCAGCAAAGGCACCACGGCGCGCTTCTGGTTTCAAATCTCCAAGATCATCTCCGTCAATGCCGTCAACGTCTTGATATCTTTCTCTGCTTTCAGCGCTTTTACGAACAGGGCCTTTTTTTAGTAAGCCTTCCATATCATGACGCTTTAAGAAAGAATCAACATCTTGTGGGCTATCTTCTAATGAATCAGGTCGTCTGTATTCCAGCGACGCATCAATATCCAAACGCTCAACAATATGCTTTGTAATCAACGTGTTAAACTTAAAGACAAAAATCTCACTAAGAGCTTCAAGCAGCTTAACTTTTTCTTCTTTTTCAACTTCAAAACGAGTTAAAAAATAGACTCCATACTCATTTTTGTTAACTGGGTATGCAAGACGATATTTACCCCAACGATCAAAAGAGACCAATGTACCTTTGTGGGCACGGACTACTTTTAAAAAGTGGCTTTTTATCGCTTCAGATTCATCTTTTGTTATCTCAGGCACTGTGAGAAACAGAATCTCGTATCGAAACATAAACTAACATCCTATTTGAATTCTATACCGGAAAACTCTGTGACCAATATAATAGGTTATACGAATAAAAACATGCTTTAATATTAACAAAATTAGAAAAAACGTCCAGCATAAAACAAAAAACAGCAATATTTACATATAATTTTGAATTCTTTGAACCACTCGTCCAATAATTCTAAAGTAGTCTTTGCCACGAATTAAAGCCACGGGAGAGTCTTTATGGTTAACCGGTGACAGCAAAATAAAGTCATCTGCGTAAGTCACGCGCATGATCGCCTTTTTAGGATTATCGTTGCCATATTCTACAGCTCCAACATCACCAGTCCTAGTCCAAACCTCAGGAGAGATCAAAACCAGATCGTTTTTATAAAACATAGGCGCCATGCTATTATTATCAATAGAAAGCGCAAACATAGAGGAATCTGTCGAATTTAAACAAGGAACAAATATATCCTTAAAGCCTGTTGTTATTTGCATTAATTGGTTTGTGTAGGGCGAAGGATTTGATGGAATATCTCCAACAACTGGTATAACGCCTAACTTTAACTGAACGTCTGTTTTTTCAGGAAGGCTAACATTGTTGTCAATATTATCGGTTCTTTTTCGGCGCTGTGTAAAAAGATCTATCGGATTAAGCTCAAAAGCATTTGCTAGCTTTCTAAGCGAATCCTCATTCCATCTTCTTGTTCCATTTTTGATATGAGTTAAATAGCTTTCAGACATTCCAGTTTTTTCTGCCAAAACTCGTGTCGTCCACCCTTTCTCTCTAAGTAATTCTTTAACCCGAAGTTCGGTTGAAAGAGACATAATAACTCCTTATTTTGATCTTTTTGGTAGTATGATAGTATGGTAACATGATTCTTATTAGCATAGAGAATATCGAAAAACCGCTTTCTGTCAAATGGAAAACCAGTCCATTTTTTTTAACACTATGAGAAAAAAGATTATAAATAATAACATGTACAAATTTGAGCAAGAATTTTGGAGTAAAAGCCTCCAGATCTGTGGAATGGATGAAGTTGGCAGAGGATGCTTAGCTGGTCCAATTGTTACATGCGCAGTTATTCTCAATGAAAATGTTTACCATCCAGATCTTATAGACTCTAAAAAGCTATCCCCAATAAAATTAATCAAAATGCACTCATGGTTAATACAAAATTGTTCATACTCTATAGCAATAAATAGCCCAAGGGTTATAGACCAAATAAATATCTATCAGGCGACGGCGAAAACCATGAAGTCTAATCTTTTACACTTCTTTTCAACCTTAAGTAAACTTCCAGACATTATTTTAATTGATGCAATGCCCCTAAATTTACTACGAACGCCATACGACAAAATAGAAATTCAATCTTTCACCCAAGGAGAATCGAAATCTGCATCGATTGCTGCAGCCTCAATTATTGCAAAAGTAACCAGAGACTTAATTTTAAAACGCCTCGACGAAACATTTCCATCCTATAGCATGGCAAAGCATAAAGGCTACGGCACCGCAGACCATTACGCAGCACTTAGATCAAACCAAGCATCAATTATCCACAGACAAACTTTTCTAAAAAACTTTTTATTGGAACAACAACATGAACAAAGAAACGAGCAACGATCACTTTTTCTCTGAAATCATAGAGGGAAATCTATCGCAGTGGACAGGTCAATGCTGGAAATGGGACATCATGCCAACCTTTGGATCTCTGGTAATAACTTCACACGGACCAATAAAAATTTTTGGGATCGTTCACACCATTAAAACAGGATCGATGGACCCAATAAGATTTCCTGCCCCATACCAAAAAACAGAAGAAGAGCTGTTACGCGAGCAGCCTCAAATTTTTGAATTTCTGCAAACCACCTTTACCTGCGTAACTGTTGGATACGAAGAAAACGGAAAAACTTTTTATCACCTGCAACCACACCCGCCAAAGATCCACGCATTTATTGGAAATGCCACAGCAGACCAATATCAAAGCTTTTTTTCAAGCGACCAGTTTTTACATCTTTTATTTAATCTTTCCTCGCAGCTTTCTAATCTGGACGAGCTACTACTAGCTCTTTTAAAAAATATGAACGAAAAAAAATGTCTCAACAAAACCAATTTTCATGATTTTATTGAGACATTTTCTATGCTTTATAAAAACGATTATCAAAAATTAAAAATCTTTTTAAAAAGAACGAATCACTTATTTATAGAATAGCGCTTAGGCTTTTGCCTTTTGACCCTGCTTTCCATACATCCAACTTGTTACCAAAGATCCTGCAAAAGCTCCTTGGAAAAATCGTTTCTTTCCAGATTCTGAGTTTGTATCGCCAGAAGAACCACTGTAATAATTATTTGTAATTCTTGGAAAAATGCCAGATGCCGACTGGTTTGCTACAGACGCATCAACCTTTGTAAAATTACAGCCTTGAGCTGTATCATCTTGCGAGAATGAATAACCCTGGCTATCCCCATCTTTATTATAAGTAGAATCATCAAGGGATCCTAAAAAGGATTTTATGGAAGCTGGCTGGAGAGAAGCTAGAACTGATCCAAATCCTGCTTTTTTTACCTCAGGAGCAGCCGCCGGCTTTGAGAAAGACTCTTGGTCTACCAATTTTTGATCTAACGGCTTTAAACCCTTAAGTCTTTGAAATGACTTGACAAGGCATCCCGCTAAATATTTTACCTGCTTAGCGCTGTAAATTTGCAATGCCTTTTGAGACCCAGCATCCTTAGCTGAATTAAATGGAGAAATCACATAATCATTAACAATTTTTTTACTTACCATCTTCTGCTTACAGGTTGCAAGTATCATCATGCTTGCTTTTTGACCCATTGGGGTTCTTAACCACCATCCTACAGCAACTGCCGTTGGGATCTCCCACAAAGCACTGCCATACGATGGAATAAGCAAAAGAGCTAAAACCAGAACTTTAACCTGTTTTGAAACTTTTAATGATTTTTTATACATAATTTTGACCCTAATAAAACGAAAACCCTTATTAAAAGAATAACAAAGTTGGCAAAAAAGTCTATTCTAAAAAGCTTTTTTGAACATGGCTTTAAAATTAATTCTAAGAAAAGCAGACCAGTTCAAGCTTTGACAATAATTGGAATATATGCAAATATGCTGGCATTCAAAAATATTAACCGAAAATAAAAAAATGATTCAAAAACTATTAAAAACAGTCATATCGACCCTCTATTTTTTGACAACACTTAGTGCCTTGGTAACTCAGGCTCAAGAAGTCCGACCAATAACAATTGCTATTCTAGCAAAGGACAAGGCTCACACGCTTCCATTGTTTTTAAAATGCATAGAAAATCAAACCTGGCCAAGCGAAAAGACCTATCTTTATATCAAAACCAACAACAACAACGACAACACGGTAGAAATCCTTGAAAAATGGATCGAGACAGTAAAAGACCGATACCCAAAAATCTACTTTGACTGCGAAAATGTTACAGAAAACATAGAACAATTCTCTCAGCACACCTGGAACAGCGTTAGATTTAAAGTGCTTGGAAAAATAAGAGGCAACTCTATAAAATGGGCAATTGAAAATGATTCTGATTACTTTGTGGTAGATTGCGACAATTTTATCAAGGCTCATACAATTGAGTCTCTTGCATCAGCAAACCTTCCTATAGTTGCTCCTTTTTTAAAGCTTGCAAGGCCAATTCTTTATTCAAATTATCATGCAGATGTTGATGATCATGGATATTTTAAAGGATGCCAATTATATTACGATATCTTCAATCAAATAGACCCTGGATGCCACAAAGTTCCAGTTGTTCACTGCTCATACTTTATTCAAAATAGCGCCCTTCCATTTATGTCTTATGACGACAACAGCTATAGATATGAGTATGTTATTTTTAGCGATGTTGCCAGAAAAAACAACATTGATCAGTATATCGATAATCGAGACGTCTATGGGCTCATTACTTTTGCTGAAACCGCCCAAGAGCTTGAACAAGAAACCACGGTTCCCGGGGTTCTTTCATGGACAAACAACCAATAAAAGCCTTTTTTAATTTGTTTTTACACTCGTGATTGGCTAAACCTAAAATCTATGGAATACTAAATTTACTTTAAATTTATAAACCAAGGCCAACGAAATGTTTCAATTTATCAAAGACAAATTAAAAAAAGTTTATTCTGGCTTAACTGCACAGCTACAAACGATTTTCCAACAAAAAGCAATCGATCAATCAACGATTAATGAAATTAAAGAACTTTTGCTCAAAGCTGACACAGGGGTAGTGCCAACAAAAGCAATCATTGATCACCTACAAAAATCATATCAAGATGGCAGCCTGAAAGAAGGCAGCGACATGCAAAAAATACTACATCAAGAACTTGCAAAGATTTTAGAAAAACCAAAACCATGCAAAGAGTCTGCGGTTTTTCTTTTAGTTGGAATTAACGGTAGCGGCAAAACAACCTTTGTTGGAAAACTCGCAAAACACTTTTCTGCGCAAAACAAACGTTGTTTAATTGCCGCCGCAGATACTTTTAGAGCTGCAGCACCTGAGCAGTTAGCATCATGGGCTAACCAGTCTGGATCTCAACTCGTTATCGGAAAACCAAACCAAGATCCCGCATCCGTTACTTTTGACGCATGTGAAACATTTAAAAAACAACAATTTGACACATTAATAATTGATACCGCTGGTCGACTGCAAACCAAAGATTCTTTGATGAAAGAACTAGAGAAAATAAAGCGAATAATTAGCAAACAATTACCAAGCCACACAATTTGCACCCTTCTAACAGTTGACGCAATGCTTGGACAAAACTCCCTTGAGCAAGCAGAAATATTTCACCAATCAACAAACCTTGACGGGATAGTTTTAACCAAAATTGACGGGAGCGCAAAGGGCGGAATACTATTTGCTATTGTTGAAAAATTAAACATACCAATCGCCTATCTTTCTTGGGGTGAACACATTGATGATATGACTACTTTTGAGCCAGAAGCATACATACAAAACTTACTAGGTGAAGTCTCTTTTCAATCGAACAAGAATCGATAAAAAATAAGGCAGACTAAATGAATAGTTTTATAAAAACAATAACAGCCCAAACAAGCTTATCAACCCAAGAAGCTTGGTGGCTTCTCGAGCATGTAACTGGCAAGAAAAAAGAAACATTAATCACGCAAGGCTCTTTAAGTGAGCAAGAGCAATTAAGCCTACAAAGTCTCATTTTAAAGATGAAAGATGAGCATATGCCACTGGCATACATTTTAGGCTTTGTACCCTTCTTAGACCTAAAAATTCATATAAAGCCGCCTATTTTAATACCTCGGCAAGAAACAGAGCAATGGGTACAAGAGTTGATTGAAACTTTAAAAAATAAGCCTGCTCAGAATTTTTCAATTCTTGATATCGGAACCGGTTCAGGATGCATCGCCCTAGCGATTGCCAAGCAGTTCCCACTCGCACATATCACAGCTATTGACATAAACAGATCGGCCCTAGAACTCGCTCGCCACAACTCAAAAACAAATGGCATTTCAAACATCACATTTATTCAGTCTGATCTTTTTGCATCTATCCCCTCAGGATCTAGATTTGATCTTATCGTTTCAAATCCTCCATACATCGACCCAAGCATGATTCACTCTCTTTCAAAGCAAGTTAAAGACTGGGAAGATCACGCGGCTCTTTTTGCAGACAATCAAGGAATGGCAATTATTGATAAAATTTTGCAACAAGCGGATGACTTTTTAAAACCTTGCTTGAATATGCCTTTTCAGCTCGTTTTAGAAATCGACCAATACCACAAAGACGGTGCTCTGTCCTGCGCGCAAAATTATGACTGGTCTGCAACCGCATGTAAAGACTCTTTTGGAAATTGGCGCACCCTTTGGTGCAAAAAAAATACTTGATAGTGGTTATTTAGCATGAATGCTTACAAAATTGCCCTTCTTTTCTCTCTTTTTTCTTGCAGCCTACAAGCACCTTGGTGGGGCTTGCAATCTGCCTTAGCTTTTTTTGCAAAATTTCAATTTCCAAAAATACAATCATCAGTTGACGATCAATTTGCTGATGAATGCATTGATAAATGGGTGCGCAAGGCAATTAAGCGTCAAGATATTGAAGAACTTAAGCATCTTTTATCTTTAAAAAAATCAGATGGACATGGATGCGATGTTAATAATATACGGGTAGAAAACAGACCGGCAATTTATTATGCAGCATTGGAAAACAACTACCAAATGTGCGAGTTGCTTTTAAAGGCTGGTGCAAATCCCAACCAACCTTCGGGGGAGGGACTTAATAGAACGCCTATTTGGAAAGCTATCT
>JAPLIP010000033.1 GCA_026389065.1 Candidatus Dependentiae bacterium | reverse complement strand
TAATATTTTATATCCAGAAACAGAAACTATTACATCTACGGTTACATTTGATGCAGGGCGACTGGTAACCATAACCCAGGCTTGGGATTTTGTAGTAATGATTTTAGAGCAAGCTGGATTTACCTTAGTGCTTCGTGGCAACGGAATTTATACATTAATAACTAATACAAAAGCCTTTAATGAGCCTTTACCGCTTTACATTGGTGTTGATTATAATCAGCTGCCTGATAGCGTTGAGCGCATTCGATATATTTATTATTTTAATAGCATTCAGGCGTCCAAGCAGAAAGCTGAGCTGACAACTATTTTAACAAATATTGTGAGTGCAGAGTCACTAAAAAATATAAAATTTGAAGATTCTACAAACGCTATGATTTTAACTGATCGATCAGATATGGTTAAAACGGTTATGCAGCTTATTAGCATTCTCGATGAATCAGGGTTTCAAGAAGCTGTAGACGTTATGGCCCTTGAGTATGTTAAGTCTTCAGAGGTAGCTGCTATTTTAAAATCACTTACAGCTACTGATGACAAAAACAAACCAAACAAATCATCTGTGAGCCTAAGCAGCGGTCAACGTTCTCGATTATTTTCTGAATATGTTCGTATAGAAAGTCTTGAGGCAAAAGATTCTAAGTCGTCCCGGCCGTTAAATTCTATTGTGATCATGGGTAAAACCCAAGATATTGAAGAGATCAAAAAATTTATTAAAAAATATTTAGATATTCCGCTTGAGAGCGGACAATCTTTTTATCATGTCGTTGATCTGCAATGGCTCAATGCGATAGCTTTTGAGCCAATTTTAAAAGCTTTTTTATCTGGAGGCGGCGGTGGGCAATCAAGTTCTACTTTGTCTTCAGATTTAGCATTTGATGCACAAATAAAAGTAGTCGCTGAAGCAATAAAACAAGGGAGTGCAACAGGTTCTGCCGTGCAGACAGCGAGCGCTGGAGCTACGTCTACTGCTAATACTTCTCAGACGGCTATGCCAAACGTAGTTCAGCGTGGTGGGAATAAATTAATTATTGCTTGCTCTTCTAAGGATTGGACTCGCATAGATGCTTTAATTAAACAGCTTGATATTCCGCAAAAACAAGTGATTATTGAAGCTTTGGTGATGGATTTGGACTTAGCTTTTACTAGGCAGCTCGGAGCGCAAATTAGAACGCGTGGGCTTGAGCCAACTATTTTTCCAAGCACCATGCAAGCACAAGCAGGACTCTTAATTAACAACATTATAGCAACGGGTGCGTCTTGTTCAGCGACTGGAAATCCAGATACTTATACTTTAACCGGGGACTTGTCGGATATTTTAAATCCTGCTGGTGTTTATTCTAACTCTGCTTCTTCAACCTCTATTTCAAATCCAGCTTCTCCATGCCTGACTGGATCATCTGGCGCAGCTGACGGAGTTAATGGAAGTACCGTCTTTATGATTAATGGTGGCAAAGCAAGAACCAATGGCGTGTGGGCATTTTTCCAACTGCTTTCAACGCATCAGTCATCCAAGGTTTTTACCCGTCCTGTTTTAATGGTTCAAAATAATCAGCAAGCTTCTGTAAATAGCACGGTTACAAAAACTCTTGCAGGAGCAGTAAGTGGTACTGTTAACCCTACGGTTAACTATCAGCAGCAATCAGCACCAGTTAGTATAACTTTTACACCACTTATTAGTGAAAACAATACTGTCAACTTGCAAATTGGTGTAACGTTACAAACTTGGGTGTCTGTTGATGATGCAGCTTCTGGAACGCAAACTGTACGAACTTTAAATACAAACGTTTCTATGAAAAATGGAGATTTGTTAATTTTGGGTGGGCTGATTAGTGATAGTACGACAGTTTCAAAACGCTCAGTACCATTTTTTGAACGCATACCAGTTATTGGTAATTTGTTTGCATCTCGTAAAAAATTGATTACCAAAGATCAGCTTTATATTTTGCTGCGAGTAACGGTTGTTGAGCCAAGAACTAACGTTGGCATGGGCGCAGAAACTCGAGCAGCAGCAGATTTTATGATTGATCAACTTGCGCAAACAGAAGAAACTTTTGATAACTTAAAAGATCCAATCACTCGTTGGTTTTTCAACAGCGATAGAAAACAGTCAGCAGCAGAATACATGGAAGAAAAAATATCAGAACTTCCTGCGTTTGATCTTGGACGCAGTGGCGACAACATCGAACTAGATGACAGAGTGGTTCATCTGCCACGCAAAACTGGTGATGATATGAAAGTTGGATGGTTTAGCAATGCGCCTTCAAATAGCAAATTTGCAAGTAAATCTTCAACCTCTGGCGACATGGACAGCTTGAGCAGGTTTCTAAAAGATCTAGAAAATCCATTTGAAAAGCGCCTACAGGTTTAGGGATTTTTTCTTTCTGTCGAGGTTGTTATTAATTCTTTTGGGGGCTGATAAGCATGCCTATGCGATATAATCAAATATTTTTTATATCTGTAATGTTATTTTCATCAGCATTGTCTGTTCAAGCTAAGCCAGATTGTCACAGTACTGTTTCTGCAGTTTCTGATTCTAAAAACTCTTGCAAAAACAATTCGAATTCAAGATTTGATTCGATGATGCAATCACCCTTTACAGGTCGCGCTTTAAGCCTGCGTGAGCAAATTGAAATAGCTGCCTACATACAAGTGCAAGATAGTATCTACCGTGAAAAGTTTAACATGGGATTTTATGAATTTGATCATGCCATGCGACTTGGATATGAGGATTTTATACATAAAAGTTTCAATGATCTAAGGTTGTCTGATCAGGCAATTAAAGAACTATGGCAAATATATTTAAAAAATTCTTGGTGGAAGCGACCGAGCAAGGTAGAAAAATATAGTAAAGTCGTCCAAGAGAAAATCAAAAAACGAAACAAAATCCAAAAAGCAAAACAAAAATCAGAGCAAGAAGCTCTTGATCGTAACAATAAAGATGCCGCAAGGCAGCAAGAAGCTGCAAGAAAAAAAGAGATAGAGCTTCGGCTACTCAGTGATCAAAAGACTGATGAACAGCAACTTGCCATAGAAGAAGAAAAAAGATTATCTCATGCACTTCTTGAGCAAGAAGCCAAAGAGCAACAAGAGGCGTTAGTTTTTTATGAGCAGATGATAAAACAAGAGCATCAAGCGTGTGAGTTCGATCTTGCCAACTGTCCAGCCCTTGGGCTTGAAAAGCAGTGGAAAGATCGTCAAGAAGCGTTGTCGTCAACCATTGAGCAAGATTACAAACAGTTTGATCAAGCTTATTATTTAACTCCGCAAACGGTTGGTTTTTTAGCTGCTCATGACATTGATTATAATAATTATCAGGTTTTTTTTGGCACCGATTTGCAGCAACAATTACATGGTGAGGTGTGTGATGTTTTGTCACAAGCAGCAACTTTGCAAGCAAATTTTGCATATCAAAGCAATTTGCAAACAAACGTTGTTGATTTTGCAGATGCCGCTTACGATGCAAATAAAAACCAAAAAGTTTTATTAGCGTCTCAGCTCATGGATGTTGATTGGATAGTGCTTCGGTTGTCGCGTGAGATAGCTACGGCTGCACTGCCTTACGCGCAAGGCGTTGTTTATGGAATAGCTTATGGCGCTACAGATGTTCTTCATATGGCTTCCCGTCCAATTGAAACGTGTAAAGACCTTGGTAAAACAATCTGCTTTGCCCTTGAAACAGCTGCCCTAAACTGCGTTGAAGACGAATCTATGGCACCTGAAAGCTATAAATTAAAACGCGATCAAAGAAATGAGGAAGTTGCGCAGGCTTTGCATAAGCTTGGTGAAGTTGCGCAGGCTTTGCATAAGCTTGGTGATCAGATGGCAAACTCTACAGGCCCTGAAAGAGTTGAGGCCTTAGCGAGATTTGGAACTAATCTTGTTCTCCCTGGAAAAGTCATACATGCTGTTGGTGGAGTGTGTGGCGCTGTAAGATCACAAGCTAAAATCATGCGCACACTTGAGGGTGCAGCCTTGAATGAAAGATAAAAAATAATGTACACAAAAGAACAGTTTGGAAAAGAATTAAAAGAACGAATACAGGGTATGGATGATGTTGGCGATATTGGAAATTGGTCATATTTTGTATATTCGCAGTATCGTAGAGAGATGGACCAGGATTTTAGAGATTTGCTTATAACCTTAGGTGGAATGGAAATGGGGCCAGAATTTGAGCGATCTTATGAAGAGCTAGATCAAATTGCAGATAAGTTAATTGCTGGGGAAGATGTTAAATTATAGGCAAGCGCAATACACAGAAAAGCAAAAATAGGCATGTTGGTCTTAAAGAAAAAATCAATTAAATTCTTTAAAGCTTTTTCTCATCGTTCTCAATTTCTTGTAGAATCTTTTGGGCAATTTCTTCAATTAAAAGATCTTGATCATTTTGATCCCATAAAACAATGGAACGAGTTTGTTTGCGTTCTTTAATCGTTTCGACGATTAAGGCAATGATGTTGGCCATGTGTTTGATGATGTTAATGCAGTGAGCCTTTGTTTTTGCCGGGTCGTTTTTTTCTTGTTTTTTTGCAATGACCAATTCTGCGATATCATCAGATAAAGCTTCCATGATTTCTAAAGATATTTTTTTTGTATCAGATTTGCTGGCCACAATTAATTGTGAGAAAAATAATGCTGATGCCAGCAATAATAAATTGAGCTTCATAATACTCCTTTTTTGGGTCGTACTTTTTTATTTATGACTTTGGTTTTTCAGAGCAAGCAGCTTTCGACTCTGAGCGATTTATTAAAACTTGCAGAACTCTTTTTTCATTTGCTTTTTCTATCGTGAAACAAAATCCTTTATAAAAAAAGTTTTCGCCAATTTTTAAAAGACGCTGTGAATGTTCCGTTAAAAATCCACCAAGAGTCACTGCTGTTTCAACCTGGAAGTGAACCTGTAAAACATCTTCAAGCCGATCAAGGTCAATTGTTGCATCCACAGACCACTGCTCATCATGAATAATTGTTGTGATCTTTCTCATGTCCGCATTGGGATCATGCTCATCTGTGATGTCTCCAACAATTTCTTCAAGAGTATCTTCAAGCGTAACGAGTCCAATCGTGCTGCCATACTCATCGAGTACCATAGCCATATGGATGTGCTGTCTTTTGAATTCTTTGAGCAGCTCGCTGACTTTAAGGCTGTCTGGAACAAAAATAATTGGTTTGATAATGTCGCGAAGATTTGCTTCTGTTTTATTTAGTTGCAGCTTTAAAAATAGATCTTTTTGGTAAACAATGCCGATAATGTTTTCTGGGTTGCCTTCAAAAACAGGAAATCTTGAATACTGATATGTTTTAAACAGTGAGAGCAAAATATTGATATCGTTGTTAATATCAACGCTGATAATGCTGCTGTTTGGGATTAAAATTTCTTTAACGTGTGTATTTTCCATGCGAAAAATATTTTGAAGCATGCTTGTTTTGTCAGGCTCCATCAATCCTTTTTTCTCTATATAATTTATTAAAAAGCGAATTTCTTGTTCAGAAATGATTTGATCATGATGCTCGCTTGCATCAAATTCTGTTCGAGAAAAATAGCGAGAGATTGCAAGAAGCGGGTTAGTGAGCGGAGATACGATATAAAAAATAATATTTGCAAGCCAGACTAACGATGCAAGAGGATTTGTTTTGGCTTGAGCAATACTTTTTGGAATTATTTCACCAATGAGCGATACAACAATTGTTCCAAGGGCAATGCCCACAGTAAAACCAAGGCCTTGAGGAAGGTCGAAATCTGAAAAAATATTTTCAATAATATTTTGCAAAAGAATAGCAGAAGTGATGCACATCATGTTTGTTGCAACCAAAATGGTCATCAAGACATATTGAGGTTTGCTTTCAAGGGTTGCAAAAAATGCTTTGTATTTATCGGTTGAGCGTTCTAATTCTTTTATTTTAAATAATCGAATTGCGGTGATACTTGTTTCCATGAATGCAAGTAGAGCACAAAGGCTTAAAGATGCTAGAAAAATAGCACAATCAAAAAGTAATTTTTGTGTATAGATAGTCACGGCGTCCTTTTTTTATCAGTAAACTATAAACAGACGATTTTTAGTATGATCTAATCTTATAAATAATACAATTGCTGAAAAAGAAAGCACCCGTTTTTACGCGGGTGCTTTAAATTCTTCTATACGATTTTCTATTGTTTATTCGTCTGAGTCATCTTCATCAATTTCTTCAATTTCTAAATTGCTCATATCTTTTTCAAAGAAAGTTACCAATTTTTTGCTTCGTGATGGATGTTTCAATTTTTTCAAAGCTTTCACTTCAATTTGTCGAATACGTTCACGAGTAACAGAAAAATCTTTACCAACTTCTTCTAAAGTATGCTCAGATGCAACATCGATACCAAATCTCATTTTCAAAACTTTTTCTTCACGAGGAGTAAGAGTTTTTAGAACTTCTCTGATTTTTTCTTTTAAGTCGTTGCTTGCAACAGAGTCAGACAATGAAAAATCATCTTCGCTTACAATTAAATCTTTGATAGAAGCATCATTTCCATCACCGATTGGTGTTTCTAAAGAAATAGGCTCCCTAGAGATTTTAATGATGTTTTTGATTTTCTTTTCGTCAATGTTTAATTTTTTTGCAAGTTCGGTGTGGGTCGGTTCTCTTCCGTGTTCTTGTAAAAAGATGTGCTTAATTTTGTTGATTTTATTAAGCGTTTCAACCATATGCACTGGAACACGAATTGTTCTAGATTGATCTGCAATAGCGCGAGTAATTGCTTGTTTGATCCACCATGTTGCATAGGTTGAGAATTTGTAACCACGTTCAAATTCAAACTTTTCTACGGCTTTCATTAATCCAATGTTTCCTTCTTGGATAAGATCTAAGAAGTGTAGTCCGCGGTTAATGAATTTTCGAGCATTATTTACAACAAGTCGTAAGTTTGCTTTTGCTAAGTCCGCTTTTGCAAGCTTATCCTTGAGCTGCCCTTTCGCAAAAATAGTATAATATTTGATAGTTATTTCGTGCGGAAGCCCAATTTCGTTTTCAGTGTTTTTAATCGCTTTTTTAGCAATTCGTTGCTGTGTTTCGAGATCAAGAATATCTTCAGTGTTATCAACACCTTTTTTCTTTTTAAGATCAGCAATCTGCTTTTCGGTTGTTTTTATAAACTGCTTACGCTCAGAGATTTTGTTCATAAGCTTTTCTATTTTTTTACCAAGCTTTCTAATCAGTTTATTAGAAAGTTTGATAGATAAAATAGCTTCACTTGTTTTTTCTTTATTCTCTTTGATCTTTTCAAACATTTCTTTTTTGCTTGCAGGCGAAGAAAGTTTGTCTCGATAGCTTAGATAAATCGCAGATTCATTGAGAATTAATTTTTTGATCTTACTAATGATTGTTAAAAGAGCTGCGCGCTCTTCTTCAAGCTTTGGTAAGTTTTCTTCATCAAATTCAGTAAATTGAATAATATCTTTAAGCGCGATATTTTTTTTGTTGATACGATCTGCAATGATTAAAATTTCTTTGTGTATCATTGGGAATCTTGATAGCGCTTCAACTGATTCACGCTTTCCACTTGCTATTTTTTCAGCAATAACGGTTTCTGTTTTTTTGTTTAACAATGGAATTTTTCCAATGTCTCTTAAATAACATTTCACACCGTCAGCAATTTGTGGAACTTCAGGAGCTTCTTTTACAACTTCGCCATCATCTTTAATTGTATCGTCGCTTTCTATTTCTTCTTCTTCATCTTGTAAAGAAGCTACAGAAAGTTTGCTTGCGGCTTTATGTGTTGTTTTTTCATCTTGCTCGATAAAATCGTCGCTATCTGTTGCCCCATGTCCACTTAAAAGTTCTTCTTGGGTAATAAGTTCAACGTTTTTTTTATCAAGTTCTTTTAAAAGTTCGTTTGTATCTTCTTCGGTGAATTTGTGGCGTTCTCCGATTTCCATGATTGTTTCATAGGTGATGTAACGATGCTTTTGGCCATCTTCAACGATCTTTTTGATGATACTTTGCTTATCTTCGTTATTAATCGTTATTTTAGTTATTTTTTTAGAGTTTGTTTTTTTCTTGATCATAAACGTCCCTTCTTACATAGTTCTAATTTTAATTTTTCAAAAACATTCATGAGTCGCTGTACTTCTTTTGGATTTCCGTCTCTTGTTGCTTGAGTGATGTTTATTTTTATGTGTGACGCTATTGATTTCCAATATTTTTTTTGAAACTGCAGCATAAGGTTTTCAAAAGTGAGTTTTATGTTTGCACTTTCAACCATAAACAGCAACTCTTTAGTTTGCTCTAATTCTTGCTCATTTAAAATTTCAGACATGTTGTATGAGCTCTGTGCCTGACTATTGCTTGCTTTGCTTTTTTCCCTATGATCAATTATCTTTTTTACAATGTTGGTTGCACCCTGAGAAAGACATGCTAAAAGCAGTGTCTCATAGTCTTGGGTAAGCACCGTTGGATCATAAATTATTGTTGATATGATCTGTTCTTCAAGCTTATCTTGGACCAGTGAATTTTGAGTGCTTTCTTGCTCTATAAGGCTTGCTTTTTCTGTTTGGTCATATCTGTTAGTATACTCTTTTTTTATTATTTCTAAAGGCATCTGAAGTGTTTCTGCCGTTTTCATAAGCAAAATATTTTGCTTGAGGCTGTCTGGAACTTGTGAAATAAGCTCAAATAATTCTTGAAGCGTAGTCATTTTATTTTTCATAGATCCTTGAACAAACCCATCAGCTCGAGCTTGTAGAAAAAATGTGAAAATGTCGATAGCGCTTGAAACGTATGGAGTTAGGCTTTGCTCTTGTTCAAGCATAGAAGCAGGGTCCTGTCCTGCAGGTAGTGTGACTACCTTAAGATCTAGATCCAGTTGCCAGCAAGATGAGGTAAGTCTTAAAACTGCTTGTTTTCCTGCAGCGTCAGCATCATACAAAAGGTACATGGTTTGCGCATGCTTAGCGAGCTGCGTAAGGTGATCAGCTGAGCAGGCAGTTCCAAGGGTCGCAACCACATTTTTATATCCATGTTGGTGCATTGCAACGCAATCAGTATATCCTTCGACCAAAAAAGCTGATTTTTGTTTATGGATTTCCTGTTTTGCTAAATCAAATCCAAAAAGCAACTTCCCCTTTTTAAACTGTTGAGTTTCCATTGAGTTGTAATATTTTGGTCGCTCATCATGTGGTAAAAAAATTCGTCCGCCAAAGCCACAGGTTTGACCTAGGTGGTCTCTGATTGGAAAGATAATACGATCTTCAAAGGGTGAGTAAAGACCTGTTTTTCCTTGAAATACAATATGTTGCTCCATCAAATCGCTGCTTGAAAATCCAAGAGGAGCAATATGAGAAATTAATTGTTTAATCCCTTGTGGTCCTGATGGAAAAAATCCAAGTGTGAACTGTGCGCTTGTTGCAGGAGAGATATTTCGTTTTTTTAGATACGCCGTAGCCTGAGGATGTTTCACAAGCATTGAGTTGCACCATTGGGCAACTATTTGACAAAGTTTATAGTGGCTTTTATCTGCAGCTTGTGGAGCGGTATTACTTATTTCTTTTGGTATTTCAAGATTGTTTCGTTCTGCTAAATGTTGAGCTGCTTCAAACGCAGAAAGATGTTCTATTTTTTCAATAAAATTAATAACGTCGCCATTTACCTGGCAACCAAAGCAGTAAAATATATTTTTGTGCGGACTTACGCTAAACGAAGGAGTATTTTCATGGTGAAAAGGGCAGCGACCTTTCCAGTAAATCGAGCCTGCTTTTTTTAAGCTCGTGTACTGACCGATCACTGAAACAATATCAACATTTTGTTTTATAAAATTAAATAGATCCATCTGTTTTTTTTGTCCACTTTGTTATGCATATCATGCATAAAATTGCCCCAATGCTTACAAAAATAGCAAGCCATTGATTTATAGAAATTAATGAGGAAATCCCAGTTTTTGATGTAAAAGTTCTATCATCTCGAATAAAATCAATAACTATTCGCTCTAGGTTCACACATAAAATATATATGCAAAAAATCATACCATCTTTTTTAAATTTTTTTTGAGCTATGAAAAATAAATATAAAAAGATGCTAAAGAGAAGAAAGCTGCTATAAAGTTGAGTTGGATGCAAAGATTGATTCAGTGGCGCCATATGACAAGGATGTGTATAAGTTACCGCCCACCAAGACTTAAGAGCTTTTCCATAGCAACATCCAGCAAAAAAACATCCTATTCTTCCAAATGCTTGCGTGATCGGAGCATATAGGCAGATACGATCTCCAAGTTGTAAAATTGGAATTTTTTTTATGTATGCATAAGTAGATAGGGTTATAACGATTAGCAAAATTCCACCAAGCACAGAAAGTCCCGGCTCCCAAAACTTTAATAAAAGTAAATAATCATCAATCGGTTCTGGCTCTGAAAGCATACTCCATATTCTTCCGCCAAAATAACCAGATAGTATAAATAGCTGAATGAATGTTGCTAATTCATCAGTAGAAATTATTTTTTTTGTTTTTTCGTCGTTGAAAAGAAGCATCGCAAAGATACATGTTCCAAGGGCAATAAATACTCCATAGGCGTGTATTGATAACGGGCCCCATATGTGTAAAAATATTGGATTTATTGACATGAATCCTCGCTTAGTTTTTTGCCTAGCCTTTATCAATTTGCGTTTGTAGCTCTTCCCAGTCTTTAGTCGTTGTAGCTAAGTCTGTTTGAGCTTTTTTTAAGTCGTCTTGAAGCTTGTTAAACTCATCAGATCCATAAACTACATTTCCAATATTTGCTAAAATCGTTGGAATTTGACGCTCTAAATTGCTAATTTTA
Source organism: Candidatus Dependentiae bacterium (assembly GCA_026389065.1). Taxonomy (NCBI): domain Bacteria; species Candidatus Babelota bacterium. Next base: position 48,049 of record JAPLIP010000033.1, on the reverse strand, counting down.
TTTTTCATGTTCTTAGCTTTTTTTTGCATAAGAAATAGATCTTTTTTATTTTCAGATTTTACAGCCGGTCCACTATTTGATTTTTTTTCTTCTTTGGCTTCTCGATTTCCCTGAACAGCTTCTTTTGTGTTTAGATAGCTTTCATAGTTTCCAAAGAAAAGGGTTACGCCAGTTTCAGTAAGTTCAACTACTTTTGTAGCGAGCTTGTTTGTAAAATATTGATCGTGAGAAACAAAAAGAATTGTCCCTTCAAATCCCTGTAAAGATTCTAGGATCACTTCTTTAGATTCAATATCAAGGTGGTTTGTCGGTTCATCAAGCAAAAATAGATTTGCATTGCTTAAAATAATCTTAGACATCGCAACACGGTTTCTTTCTCCACCGCTGAGCACGCTTGTTAATTTTTTAACATCGTCGCCAGAAAATAGAAGTGCTCCAAGGGTTGCTCGAATTTGAGCTTCTGTCATTTTCGGACAAGCGCTCGTTACTTCTTGGACAATAGTTTTGTGAGGATCCAAAACGCGTTCTTGATCTTGATCAAAAAGGGCAGAAACAACGTTGTGTCCGAATTCAACGGTTCCTTTTTGTAGTTTTAATTTACCAGCTATTAAATTGAAAAGCGTTGTTTTACCAGTTCCGTTTGGAGCAACTAGTGCGACTTTGTCCCCACGTTGAACTTCAAATGAAACATCTTTAAAAAGAGGTCTGTCAAATCCGTATGAAACATCTTTTACAATTAAAACTTGTTGACCAGATCTTTGTACCGGCTGAGTTCTTAGCGACATAGTCTTTGGTTTGCGTTCAAGCTCTATTCGCTCAATTTTATCAATAGCCTTGATCATACTTTGAGCCATAGAAGCTTTTGTTGCACTAGCCCTAAAGCGATCAACGATACTTTGCTTGTGTTTTATTTCACGCTGTTGCTGTTCATATGCTTGTACAAGAGCTTCGGTGCGCATCTTTTTTTGTTCAAGATAGAAAGTGTAGTTTCCGTGGTAAACAGTTAGTTTTCCAAGTGAAAGTTCAAATGTTTTATTACACGCTTCTTCTAAAAAGTGTCTATCGTGACAAACAAGCATGTATCCAAAGTCACCTTGTTTTAAAAAGTGTAAGAACCAATTTTTAGTAGACAGATCAAGGTGGTTTGTTGGTTCGTCAAAAAGATAAAAATCAGCTTCTTGTATAAGTAATTTTGCAAGAACAACGCGCATTCTCCAACCAACGCTGAGCTGGTTTACGAGTTGAGCCTGTTTTCTATCGTCAAAACCAAGACCCGTTAGAATTTTTTGAGCTTGTGCTTTTTTTGAGTCAAAGCTGTGCTCCATAAGTTCGTGCTCTAGCTCTGCATAGCGATTTACCTGTTGAGCTGTTGGGCTATGGTGAATGATTTCTTCAAGGGCTAGTTTTTCTTGTGCCATATCGTACAGATATTCAAACGTTGCCATCATTTCATCAACAACGCTTTTGTCTGAAGCGATCACAACTTCTTGTGGCATGTAAGCTACTTTTGCGCCACGCTGAATGTCGATTTCGCCACCATCAACGCCCATTTGACCAGCGATAATTTTTAGAAGCGTTGATTTTCCTGTTCCGTTTCTACCAACAAGCCCTACGCGATCTTGTTTATTTACTGTGCAATTAATTTCGTTAAAAACAACTTGTTTACCAAATTGCAGTTCAAGATTTTTAATATAGATCATTTTTTTTCATCAATTCGGGCTTGCGAGCCAATAAAATAAGTAACGCGATTGCTGCGGGAGTGATGCCTGGAATAAGTCCAGCCTGAGCAATCGTTGCAGGCTTGTGGCGTATTAATTTTTGTTTTAGTTCAATAGAAATGCCAGGACAGCTTTTTATAAGCTCTTCTTGTGGCAATGGTAAATTTTTATATTTATTAACTTTTTCAATTTCGCTGAGCTCTCGCTTGATGTAATCTTTGTATTTTACATGGGATAAAATTGAAAGAGCGTTGCGAGAAGATGTTTTGTATCCAAGTATTTGAGCAAGTTCTAGGGCTGTTGGTTCTAGTTTTAAAAACTCAGCCATTTTTGAATTGTTAAATTTTTTATCGATCTCTTCAATCATTTTTTCAAGTTCGCATCGCTCGCTTAAAAATCTTTGATATAAATCCTCTTCAATAAGTCCAAGGTCATACGCTTTGGGCATGAGTCTTAAAAATGTATTGTCTTGTCGTAGCATCAATCGATGTTCTGCTCGGGATGTAAACATTCTGTAAGGCTCATCAACGCCAAGGGTTACAAGGTCGTCAATCATGATACCAATGTAGCTTTCATGTCGCCCCAGGATAAATGGAGGTTCTTGTTTGTGTTTTAATGCAGCGTTTATTCCAGCAATAATTCCTTGACCGGCGGCTTCTTCGTATCCGGTAGTTCCGTTAATTTGTCCCGCCAGAAAAAGACCTGGAATTGATTTTACTTCAAGTCCATGGCTGAGCTGATCAGGGTGAACAAAGTCATATTCTACCGCGTAGCCAAACTTGGCAATTTTTGCATTTTCAAAACCAGCAATTGAATGAATGAAATCAGATTGTACGTCTTCTGGTAGCGAAGTTGAAATACCACTCGGGTAAGCTTCGACATACTCATTTGTTTCAGGTTCTACAAAGATGTGATGACTGTTTTTATCTGTGAATCTAGAAATCTTATCTTCAACAGAAGGGCAATATCTTGGCCCAACGCCTTTGATGTTCCCACTGTACATAGCAGATCTGTGCAAATTGTTGCGAATTATTTGATGAGTATTTTCATTTGTTCTTGCAATGTAGCAATCGTGCGTGTTTTTTACTTCGATAGGATCAAATTCAAATAAGCTATCAAGCGTCTCTGTTTCCTGTTTTTCAAGCTGTGAAAAATCTATGGTGCTTGTCAAAAGTCTTGGAGGAGTTCCAGTTTTAAGGCGTCCAAGTCTAAGATTTAATTTTGTTAAAAAGTTTGAAAGTTGTGTTGCTGCTTTTTCATCGCGACGACCAGCTGGATAGTTTTTTTCACCAACATGAATGAGGCCGTTTAAAAAAGTACCCGTTGTTAAGATCACTTGTTTGCTATCAAAAATGGTTCCAGACTCGCAACGAATTCCGCGCACAGATCCAAATTCGTCAACCATTACCTCATCAACCATTTCAGCTAAAATAATTAAATTTGGTGTGCTTTGCAGTGTTTTGCTTGCAAGGGCAGAGTAGGCGTCTTTGTCAATTTGTAAGCGAAGTCCTTGAACCGCAGGGCCTTTCTTTGTGTTGAGCATTCGTGCTTGCAGATAAGTCTTGCTGCACATCTGTGGCATAAGTCCCCCCAGCGCACTGATTTCAAAAACAATATGACCTTTGCCAACGCCACCCACGGAAGGGTTGCAAGGCATGAGGCCAATTTTATTTTTATCAAGAGTGAGCAGTAGGGTTTTGCAGCCCATTTTTGCAGAGGCGTATGCGGCTTCAACGCCAGCATGTCCGCCACCAACGACGATTACATCAAAAGATTGGTTTGCACTATTCATGATCATACTTTTTAAGGGGGTTTATGTATAAAAAGTATACCCTAAAGTGGGTTTTATCACAAATTTACCAGATTGGTTTTTTGGCAAGTCATGATTTTTTAAAGATCTGAATTAACTTGATTTTAAAAAGGACACAAAAAAAGAGGCTGATCGTTGGATCAGCCTCTGGGAAAATGACTTTATAAATCTTATTTCTTTGGAGAAACAAGTTTGTGGAATGCTGGTGGAACTTTAGTTAAAATTAAATCTTTTGATTCGCTTGGAATCTTTGACAAAATTGTTTGAATACATGCCAAAGAAGCAAACAAAGCTTCTGGGTTTAATTTTCCTAGAGCCGTTTGGAGCTCTTTATATTCAGCAGCATTTGGAGATGCGGCAATGATAGCGGTAAGCTGAGACTTAATCTCAGACAATGCTTTTTTCAATGCAGCGTTGTCTATTCCCTTGATGTTATTGATACTTGCTGAGACAGTTTCATTAATTATTCTGTCGGTCTCTGTGTCTGCTGATACTTTTGGCGCACAGGCTAAAAGCCCAAGCACTGAAAGTAATAATAGTTTTTTACTGTTTTTCATAATAAGCCCTTTTCAAGGTTTATGTTTCGTTTTAAATCTATTTCAATAAGGTTGCAATTCCAGTTGCAATACTAATATCTTACAGGAAGGAATTTTTAGGGCAAAAGGCTGGGGGTAAATTTTACAAAATCAGTTGAATTTCATGATTGAGACGCTATGCTGAAAGATATAAAAACCTTATTTTATAGGACTTTTCTCTATGCTGTACCATCTTTCTATCTTGATTCAACCGTATGTATCTGCCCTAAATATCGTGCATTACGTCTCTTTTCGCGCAATTATGGGCCTTTTATCAGCATTTTTCATGTCAATTATTCTTGGAGATCGATTTATAGCCTTTTCTAGAAGATTTTTTCAAAATAGCGCTCGGCCATTCACACCAGAAAGTCACGCTCAAAAGGGCTTAACGCCCACAATGGGAGGCCTTTTTATCTTGCAGGTGGTACTGTTTAATCTTTTTATGTGGTGCGATTTATCTAGGCCAGAGGCATGGATATTTAGCTTGACCTTGATTTTATTCGGTCTAATCGGCCTTTTAGACGATTTGTATAAAATTTGGTATAAAGGTGGCATTTCTGCTCGTTTAAAAATGGGATTACAGCTACTTTGTGCTTTTTGCGTAGCAACAAGTTGGGTTTGGCTAAAAAACCCGTCCTCGGCGATTTGTGTACCATTGCTTAAGCATATAAATCCTGAGCTTGGGCTATTTTTCATACCTTGGATAATCTTTATTTTAGTGGGTACGAGTAATGGGGTTAATTTAACCGATGGGTTAGATGGCTTAGCCTGCGGTGTTTTACTGCTTAATGTTGCTTTTTTTTCAGGCGTTTCTTATCTAGCTGGGCATTATACTTTTGCAAGCTATCTACAGATACCCTTTGCTGCCTGCAGTGAGGCTGTTGTGGTGGGCGGTGTTTTGTTTGGAGCTGTGCTAGGCTTTTTGTGGTTTAATGCTCATCCAGCTCAGATATTTATGGGGGATGTTGGTTCTTTGTCTCTTGGAGCTGCCCTGGCAATGATGGCAATAGTTTCAAAACAAGAGCTTTTGTTGCCTATTTCTGGGGGAATATTTGTCCTTGAGGCGATGTCTGTGATACTTCAAATAGCTTCCATCAAGATTTTTAAAAGGAAGCTTTTGAAAATGGCGCCAATTCATCATCATTTTGAAATGATTGGCTGGAAAGAATCAAAGGTGACCATGCGCTTTGGCATAATCACCTTAATTTTATGTTTGCTTGCCGCAGCGATGTTTAAAGTTCGCTAGCACAAGCTTTAGTTATTTGTTTTTTGAAGCTTTTGGGTCTAATTCTTTTTTATCTTCTTTTTTACCAACTCCATTAACAAGAACATTCATTATTGGTGCGGCAACTTTGCATGCTTTTCCTGCTACGTATTTTCCGCCACTGTAAATAGAGCCTGTCAGGCTTGCCGCGTCTTTAATTGTTTTTACCGTTACGCTTGGAATACTTAGCAGACCATGATATTTAATGTCTTTTAAAACAGAATCATTCCATCCACGAGCGCAAAGATTTGTGATTAAATATGCTGTACATGCAATAGTCAGATTTTTACGCCAGTTGCGATATGAATATACAGTAAGAGACATTCTTTCGCCTTCAATTGTGCTATGAAGGCTGGTTACTTTTGCTACGTTTGAAAGTTCACTTAAAAGCTGGTGTAGTTCAGGATCATTATCGCTGATATAGTTTTTTGGATTGAAATAGTTTGCTGGGTTTATCCAGCTCCACTTTATACCAGTTGCAAAAATACTTAAACCTGGCTTGTAGCTTCCATATGCATAAGCTCTAAAGTCGTACAGGTGCATAATAACTCGCTCAAAGGCTTGAAGGGCTGCTAATGCATCGGCAGATGATGTTGAATTTTTTAAATTATCCATAATTTGTTGATAGCTGCGAAGATTTGGACCTTGTCCATCAAATTTAACAACAGCTTGAAGTTCGGCTTGAAGAGCTGGGTTTTGCATAAGAGCATGCATGATAACGCCACGGGTACACTCACCCCTAAAGTTAGTTTTATCACAAAGTTCTAGGCAGCCAATTGCTGGCATATATTTAATAGGAACAAGCACTGCTTGTGGAGCAGGATTTGGCGCCATTGCGCTAAATATGCTAAAACCAGTACAGAGTAGAAGAGAAGAAACTAGTAATTTTTTCACGGTAGACCCCTAAGTCTTGAATGTATAATTCGTAATTTAAATTTTTGATTCTTATTTCACTAGATTGCTACTCTTTATTTTATGATAATAGTTTGCCATAGCTAGAAAAAGCCTGCAAGGCCCCCTTGGCTATTTTGTTTTTTTCATGTAAAAATCCCCAGCCATTACAGCCGGGGATTTTTCAGAGAAGGACGAGGTTAAGTTTGTTTCTTTTCGATAGGCATAAAGATGAATTTTGCAGTAGCAAATAGTCCCTTAGTCCCATTTTCATAAGCATAGGGTATGCCGTCTGCGAAAACTCTATTTTTGTGAAGTATCCATGCAGTTACAATAATTCCTGCTGTTTTTAGTTTGTTTTCACAAGCCCAATTTAAGGATTTTTTAGAAGCTTTCTTCAAAGGATTCATAATCATGTTCAGATTACTTTGGCCTTCAATTGATTCTTTATAGGTCGCAATTTTTGATTGCATTTCTAATAAATCTATAATTGTTATGCTTGTTGGTTTAATCATCCAATAAGGATAATGACCAGGATCAATTTCATCGATTAAGCCTTGAACTGCTTTATCGATAAGATTACAAGATTCAACTAATACTTTTTTTGTATTAAGATCCATTATTTTTGGATCAATTGGATTTTTGTCTTCGCCTATAAGTCCTGTTTCAAGTGCGCTAAAGGCATCTTTAATAGATTGTACCTTAGAATCAATTTTTACAAGACCTGGAGCGATTTGTGCTAAGATTGCTTTAATTTGATCAGCTAATGATGCTGAAGCTGCTACCACAGGAGCTGCGGCTACGGGAGCTACGGCTGCTACTGGTTTAACAACAGGTGGTGCAATAATTGCATTAGTCGCTGACATTAAGATTAGTGTACTGAATAATAGTTTTTTCATGGTTTCCTCCTTAGAAAAAATATCTTTTAATATGATTTAAGGATGCCATACCATGAAACGACTGTAAAAAGCCCCTACCTGTTTTTTTCACACCAATAATACATAGCTGCTCCCAGAGCCATCATGATCCCTAAAAGGTGCAAAGCAACAAAGTTATATTTGATAGAACTTATGATACAAGCAGTTATAAACCCAGAACAAGTTATGAGCGAAAGTAGTCCTGTAATGCTTGACCATTTGTTTAAAGATAAGAACGCAAGAGTGCTAATTGTGTATGTAATTGTACATCCAAGGGTAGAGATCTGTAAAAGCTGTGTTTTGTTGCCATTTGTAGCAAGTAGGAAAAACACGCAAAATAGGCCTTCTATCAAAACAGCCGTTGCTGGAACATTGTGTTGGTTCAGGCTGCTTACTTTATTGTGTGCAAAGGTGTGCTTATTTTGAGCCAGGGTGTACAAGTTCCATGAGTTTGAGAATAGTAGACCGTAGGCTGCGCCCATTGCGGAAAACCCAATTAAAAAGGTGATAATCGTTGCTAGCTTTGATTGTAGCCAAGGAGTAGTTGGAATAAGGCTTGCAAAGTAGGGGTAAGCTTGTGTGTATGAGCTTATCGATTCAATGTTTGGCATAAGCATCATTGAAATGAGTGTTTGGAAGGCAACGTACAGCAAGATAATAGAAAAGAAAGAATAGAATATAGCCTTTGGAGCGTTTTTTTCAGGATTATGCATTTGTCTACTAATTGAGCAAGCTGCTTCAAATCCTGAAAAGCAGTATAAAGCAAGTGGCAAAGAGGCTATAAATGCGGATGGGCATAGATTGCTTGATGATGTAATAATGTTTATATCAAAATAATATATTCCTAAAATAATCATTGATAGCATTGGAATTGATTTTGCAGCAAAAAAGCAGTTTTGAATCATTGCGCCAATGCGAACATTTAGGAAGTTTAGATAAATGAAAAAAGATAAAATGATCATTGAGAGCCACAAAGCATCGATTTGTTCGAGTGCTGATGGAAAAAGTTGTTTTAAAAAATTTGCAGCAACATATAAAAGAAGGGATGCTGATGCAAGCTTTCCAAAAAAATAAGTCCAGTTGCTAAAAAATCCAAGAAATGGCGACATTGGCTTAGCAAAAGCATAAAATCCGCCAACTGGATAAATGTTTACCAGCTTTGCAAAAGTAAAAACGAGAGGAAACATGAATAATCCAACAAGCAGATAAAGCAGCCCTCCAGCCGTGCTTAAAGCATTTGTTATATCAACGACGTTAACAAAAATGCCAGCACCAGCCATAATGTTTAGATTAATAAGCACCGCTGATTTTAGTGATATTTTGTGAGAGCTGTTCATGCTTGGCCTTTCATGATTATTCATAAAATAGATCTATGAGCGTAATTATTTACAGTTTTCTTATTCTTTATTTTTCAAATACATAGCAATTGATCCTGCTACTGCAGCATTTAAGCTTTCTGTATTTCCTGGCATAGGAATGGTCATTTTTTCATCACAATCATTAATGATGTCTTCTGGTAAGCCTTGTGATTCGTTTCCGATAATTAAAATATTGTTTTTTAAGTCGATTAAATCGGGGCTTTTGCCATCATGCACCACAAGAGCGCATGTTTTATTATTTTTGCTCAGCTCTTTAAAGTCTGCCCATTTTGTTTGAACAACGTTTACCATCGCAATTGTACCAGCAGTTGCTTGAATAACTTTTGGATTGTATGGATCAACGCCTTCAATTAAAAAAACTGTTTTTATGTTCATTGCTGCAGCCGTTCGAATTAAAGTTCCTAGGTTGCCAGGATCTTGAACGTTGTACAATGCTATTGCATTTCCAGTAGCGACGGCTTTGTTTTCAGGCATTTCAAAAACTGCAACAACGCCGCTTGGAGTCATTGTTGTGCTGATTTTATCAATGATAGCATCAGTTACTAAAACAATTCCATCCGTAGGAAAATTATCTCCATGGCGCTCATATGTTTCTTGGTTTAGGTAAATAGAGTGAAGCTGATAACCGCCTTGCATAAGTGATATGCAGGTTTTGAGTCCTTGGGCAATGAACTGTCTGTGTTCATAGCGATACGTTTTTGTGTGCAAATGAATAATGTGCTTAACTTTTGGATTGGTCAAAGACTGAATGATCATTTTATAGATCTCCTGCTAAAATTTTTTCTCGATATTTGAGCGTTAAATCGTTCATGTATGCAATATTATGAATTGTTGCAAGCGTATGAGACGATGGTTCGTTTGCTTTAAACAAATGATGAATAAAGCTTGTTGAGTAATTTTTACATGTGCTGCATAGGCAATTTGGGTCAATTGGTCCAAAATCATTTTTCCAGGCAGTTTGAGCGATTTTTTTAGTTCCAAGCGATGTAAATAGATGTCCGTGTCGCGCACATTTGGTTGGATGCGAGCTGTCAAAAGTATCAATGCCAAGAGGAATTATTGACTCAATTGATGGTAGGTCTGCAATTCCAAGAAGGTGGTTTGGTTTATCTTCTGGTAGATATTGCATAGTTGATTGTAGCATTTGGACCATCTCTTCGCGATTTTTTCCAACGCTGCCCCCAATTGCAAATCCATCAAAAGCTAACTTTGTTAAAGTCTCACAGCTTTCTTTTCGAAATTCTGGAATAACTCCACCATGAATGACGGCATACATTGCCTGTTGTTGCGGGCTTTGTAAGTGTTGCTCAAGGGATCTTTTTTCCCATCTGTGAGTTCTGTCTAGTGATGCTTTTAAGACTTTTTTATCAATATGGTAGGGTGGAAGCTCGTCTAGTGGAATTATAATATCAGCACCCAAAGCTTTTTGGGTTAAAACCGATGATTCAGGAGTAAGTTTAACCAGGTCGCCATTTCTATAAGATCTAAATGTTACGCCTTCTTCATTGATTTTAAGAACAGAATTTTTTTGATCTTTTTGACCCTTGCTTTTTAGCTCGCTTGCTACGCCTCCGTATGCAAGGCTAAAAACCTGAAATCCACCAGAATCGGTAATGATTGGTTTTTTGCGATTAATAAAAGAATGAAGTCCGCCTGCGGCTTGAACAACTTCTGGACCAGGGTGTAGCAAAAGGTGATATGTGTTACAAAACATAAGCTGCTGATTGAGCTCTTCAAGCACAACGTTATCAAGAGCCTTGAGAGTTCCGTTGGTTCCAACCGCTACAAAGCTTGGCGTATCAATGATGCCATGTGGAGTGTGTATTCGACCAACTCGAGCTCTGGATTTTTTAGATTGATAGATAATTTCGAAAAAGAAATAAGGATTCATCTGTTTTTTTTGCTTTAAAAGGGACTAATTTTCTGATAGTATACCAAAATCTTTAGGGTTTACATATCTACAAATTTTATATCAGTTTGGAAAGTTTTTATGTGTTGTCGGTTAGGTTTTTTAAATCATCTATTTTTTGCGTTTTATTTGAGTTTTTTTTCTATTGAGGCTTATTGCTCTGTTGGTGAAAAGAGGCTTAGGGATGGTGCTCGTGCATCAAGGGCAGATTCTCCAGTTTTGGTTCTTGAAGAAAAATCTCCAGTTCTTCTGCCGGTTGGTAAAATTATTGGCGATTATCCATTAAGTCGACCAAAGGGAGTAAAAGTTCATGATTTTTATCACGCTGTCTTATTTAATCAGGAAGACAAAATTATAAAATCATTTTGCGCGCAAATTCAAATGGCGCCATCTTATTGGAAAACAGAAGTAAACAATATAAAAAGAGAGCTTTTTTGGCCAAGCGATAAATCTAGTAATTCCTTTTGGCTTGTAGATGAAAAAGAGGAATCAGTAGATGGTATACAGAAATATTTATCAAGTCGTGGATGTGGTGTTATTCCAATTATTTATGAACAACCATCTGAGTCTGATGATAGCAGTGATAATATTATTGATTTTAGAGGGATTTTTATTCATGTTTATCCTGAGTTTTTTAAATTAACATATTCAGAGCAGTGTGATCATTTAGATGGAGGGTTGGTATATTTTCAGAATAATCATGCCTTTAATGTTCATGTTATGCATAAAAAAGCACTAGAGGCGCATCCGTATAATCAGCCAGCGCTAGAAAGTATTATGAAGCTTTATATAACCTTTGCCAGAAGGTATAGCGATCTTCTTTGTGCAAACAATGGAAGTAGAGAGCTTAGGCTTGATGATTCATCCAAGGTCGATTATATTGCAGAATTTGTAAAAATGAGAACAGAAGACGCAAGTGAAGTTGTTGAGCCTTGGATTGACGCATCGGAAAATCCAGGCGAAGAAGATATCTCTCTTTCTGTTTTAATTGAAGAGCAAAAGGGAAAAGAAGACTTTGCTGTGCAAGATTGTGGTGATGGAATAGGCAAAGTTCTCTGGTCGCATATGGATAAGGATCGGTAACTTTTTTTAAAATGAGTGATTGACCGGAGCTCAGTATAATGGATAGTCTGTAAAAAATTGATATTAATAAAAATAGGAGAGAGATGAAAAACTTTACGCTTACATTTATGCTTAGTGCGTTGATGTCAATTCAGACGTATCCAGTTATTTTTAACGGGCTCATTGAATCGGGTATTACAAAAAATAATTTTTTATGCTCTGCTCCCGGTGAACAAGATTGCTCAAATGCTGATTCTGGCGCAATTGGCTTTAATTTGACGACTAGCCAGTCTTTGCAGTTCTTTAACAATCAGTCATTTTGGCTAAGGCAACAGGCTGCCAAAGAAAGTGATCTAGTCACCAATCAAAAGTATTCTGGTAGCGCCCTTACAGACAAAATGGTCTCTGACGGGTGGGTGGCTATGGGAGGTTACTGTATTTTAATTTCAGCAGATCCTATGTTGGCGGATGTTGTTATGCCTTTGATAAAAGCCACTAATTCAAATCAAGTTAAAGTAGTGGTTCAGCTTTGGTACAACGGTGATCAGCAAATGCAACTTTGGTCTCAAGATGCTGCGATTTTATCAGTAACACAAAGCTTTCAGGTTACCATCTCGTCTGACATTGATTCACAGATTTCTCTTTTGCCGTCGCTAGAATCACAGACGTCATTTTTAGGCCAAATTGGTTTACAGCAAAATAATAGACAGCCAGCGTATGCTCAGGCAAAAGGATGTCCAAGAATGGTTAAAATTAATATTTTTTCATAAACCTTATAATGGATTTTGTTTAAAGCCGACAAGTTGGCATTCTGCTTGAGGCTTGATTCCAAACTGCTGAAATACTTTTTGTTGCATGATTTGAGCAACCTTAATAATGTCAGAGCTTGTCGCCTTGCCTTTGTTTACAAGCATATTTGCATGTTGGTATGAAACTATAGCATCACCAATGCTAAGCTCACCCTTTACTCCAACTTTATCTAAATAATAAGCAACGTAAATAAGCGTATTGCCTGTGTTTGCAATTTCTTCTGGAAGAAAGTTTCTAAAAAAGCTGCCGCAAGTGCCAAGCTGCGGGTATCTTCTTTCTCTGTGTCGAATTATTTCTTGTCTGCGTCCTCTGGCAAAAGAAACTTGAGAATCGGTTGCGTGCTTTAGCTGAAAAGTGGCAGATAGTAGGTAAAATTCTTTTTCTTGAAGTCTTGATGCGTCATATCCAAATTTAAACCAAGCAGGGTCAACGGTTAAAATCTGCATTGTTTTTTTGCAAATGATCTGAGCGTTGACAATAAACTGTTCTAACAAGAATTCGTAGTAGTGAAGGTTAATGTAGACAGATCCGCCAACCGTTCCTGGAATGCCGCTAAACTCTTCTAGGTTTGTTAGGTTGTGATCAAGGCAGTATAAAATTAGGTCATGAAATGTTGTGCCTGCTCCAGCTTTAACCATTGCGGTATGCTGATCATATTGAGTTGCAGAAATGTTTTTGAGCATTGGGTGGATAAGAAGTCCGTCAAACCCGTCATCACTTATCAAGACATTAGCCCCTTGACCAAGGACAAATACTTCCAAATTGTTTTCATGGGCAAATGATAAGGCGCTGGCAAACTGTTGTGGGGTTGTTGGTTCGCAATAAAACTTTGCAGATCCACCAGTTTTGAACCAGTTTTTATCGGCTAATGAAATATTTTGTTGGATGTTGAAAGATGTAGGAATATTAAAATCTTGTTTTTGATCTGCTTGAATTGACATTCTGTCCTTTTTTAGACTTTTAATCTATAAACCAGATGCTGAAATTAAGTTATTTTTTGAAGAGGCGTTCTTTCTGGTGTGTTTTTTTGTAAAAGTAAGCTTTGGCATGTTTGGCTGCAAGCTTTGTTAAATGATGTAATGCAGTCGCCACAAGAAGTGAAATGTTTGTTACAAAGTGCATTTAAGCAATTGAAATATTCATCGCTTGGCTTTTTACAGTGTAAGCAGGTTCCCAAGATGTCATCGTTTGCTTTTACGGTAATTCTTTGATCGAATACGTAATTTTTTCCTCTGAAAAAGCCATCTGGGAATTTCTCAATGTATCGATGTATTCCGCCAGAAACTTGATAAATTTCTTTAGCTACTTTTTTTTGATTAAGATAGCCTGTTGCTCGTTCACATCGCACACCGCCAGTGCAGTGCATCAAAACGGTCTTGTCTTTGAATTGATCAACGTTTTCATCGATGTATTGTGGAAATTGTCTGAAGTATCGAATGTCAGGAGTTATTGACCCTTGAAATGTTCCAACAGCTGATTCATAGTTGTTTCGGGTGTCTAAAATAACTAAATCTTGAGGTGGGTTTGATAGAAGCTCGTGTACTTGCTCTGGAGTAAGATGTTTTCCACCGTCTTTAACTGTAAGTTGAGTAGGATCAACTCCAAGGTTGACGATCTCATTTTTCACAAAAATTTTCATTTTTGGAAATGCCTGGGATCCGCCATCCGCTGTTTTAAAATCGATATCTCCAAACAAAGGATGCTCGCTGAGTGCTTTGATATATTCGGTAGTAGACTCATCGGTTCCGCCAACGGTACCATTTATTCCTTCATGCGCAAGGATAATTCGACCGGTTAGGCCTAATTTTGAGCAAAGCTCTCTTTGCCATTTTTGAATGTTAACAGGATATTGAATGTCAACATACTTGTAGAATAAAAGAATTGTTCCCATGAATATATTTCTTTCTTGAGCTAAGAAATGCAAAAAAATAAATAAAATAAACGAAACTTATTCGTGTTTTTATTTATTTTTCTTCTTTGTACATGACATGACGTCTAACAACAGGATCATATTTTTTAAGTTCAAGGCGACCAGTTGTATTCACTTTGTTTTTAAAAGTTGAATAGAAATGAGGGCTTTGTGAGCTTTTAAGCTTAATAATTTGGCGATTGCCTTTTTTTGCCATGGTTTGAAATCCTTTAGTGGAAATAATAACTATTTTTCTCTCATTATAAAGCCATTCTACTAATTAGTCTAGGATGTTCTCAAGGATTTGTAGTTGTGTGAAATTTGTTTTGTTTTATACTATTTTGGATTGTACTTTCTTCTTATAAAAAAGGCTTTTTGTGAAAATATTGCTTTCCTGGCTTGTGGATTATCTGGATTGTTCTCTGGCCGAAATTAACGTTGATTCTTTAGTTCATTTATTTAACACGCGCACAGCTGAAATTGAATCATTTGAGCGGGTTGTTTGTCAGCCAGAAAAGATGTTTTTGGCACAAGTGGTTTCTATTGAGAAAACTAAAATTACATGTATCTGTCCTCAGCTTGGAAAGACGGCTGAGTTGCCATTTAGGTCTGATGCCATTGTGGGCCAAATGTTTATGGTGTTTCAAGAACATGCATCTTTAAGATGGATGAGCATGTCAGAATTTTGTAATGAAAGAGATGGGCTTATTCCTGCTGTCTATGTCAGTCAAAAAGATGCTGCAGATGGTTCATGGAGAGATAAGATAGCACCTGTAGATTATGTTTTAGATGTTGATAACAAATCAATTAATCATCGTCCTGATTTGTGGGGGCATTATGGCATAGCTCGTGAAGTAGCTGCTTTTTTACATATAAAACTTAAGCCATTGAGTGATGTTTTAGCAAACAGGCCAATAATTCATTCAAACGATCTAAAAAATTCTCTTTCTGTTTTAATCAGGGATGCTGCATGCACTCGCTTTGCAGCACTTGAGAGCAACAATATTTCACAAAAAGATTGTCCTGTTTTGATAATGATTCGATTGCTTAGTCTTGGCGCAAAGCCAGTTGGTGGCGTTGTCGATCTCACAAATTATGTCATGTTCGATACTGGCCATCCAATGCATGTTTTTGATGCCAAAGATTTTGCAAATAAAGAAATTTTAATTCGAAAAGCCAAAAAAGGTGAAATGCTCCATTTACTTGATGGACAGATGTTAAAATTAACAGAGCAAGATTTAGTTGTTGCAAATAACCAGTCACCTGTTTCACTTGCTGGTATAATGGGTGGTAAAGATTCTGGACTTTCAGGCAGCACTAAAAATATTATTCTTGAAGCTGCTGGCTTTGATCCTTTGACTATTCGTAAATCTGCTCAACATTTTAAATTAAGAACTGAAGCGTCTATTAGATTTGAAAAACATCTAGATCCAATGCAAAACATAGTTTCAATTCAAAGATTTTTATACCTTGCTCAGCAATCAGAAATGTTAAAGCCCTCAAGTGACCCAATTGTTTCTGTTGGTGCAGTTTATGAGCCAATAATTTGTGAAATTTCTCATGAATTTATTCAAGCTCGAATCGGCATGCCCATGACAAAAGATTTTATCGTGAAAACATTGTCCTCTCTGGGCTTTTGTGTTGAGATGGAAGGATTTTCGTATCGCGTTACTGTACCGACCTATCGAACAACAAAAGATGTTGGCATACAAGAAGATATTTTAGAAGAAATTGTTCGGTCGTATGGGTTTGAAAATGTTGATCAACAATTGCCATCAAGGTCAATAGCCCCATTTAGTTTGAATGCTGTTGATAACATTTCAAAAGTTAAAAATCATTTAGCTTATGGCATGGCAATGCACGAAGTACGTGATTATTTGCTCTATGATCAATCTTTTGTGCAGCGATTGAAGGTTGATATCTCAAGTGCTGTTAAAGTCAGAAATCCTTTGTCTGAAAATTGGACCACTTTGGTTACTTCGCTTGTGCCCCATTTGCTCAAGGGCGTTGAGTGTAATGCTGCTCATAGTGATCATATTCGATTATTTGAGTATAATCGCACATGGTCAAAAAGCGATGATTTGTCCTCGCCATCAGTAATCAATGAGAAAAAATCTCTCTCTGGTATAATTTTTGATAAAAAAGATGTTGATTTTTACGTCGTAAAACAAGAGCTGCAAGGCTTGTGGGACTTGTGTAAGATAGATGTTGTGTGGGAAAAACCGGATGGAATTATTCCAGCTTGGTATGATCAGCACAAGGTTGCAAGGCTTTTAGTGGGAGATCAATGTATTGGCTTTGCGGGGATGATGTCAGGAAAGTGGATGCATGAAATTATTTCAGGAAGCGCGTTTGTTTTTGAGCTAGATGGTGAGCTTTTAGAGCTTGCCACATTCAATAGTCAGCAGTTTAAGCCTTGGTCAAAATATCAAGATGTTTCTTATGACATGAGTCTTTTAATTCCTCTAAAAGTTACCGTTGATAGGCTAAAAAAAGATATCATCGCAGCACATGAGCTTATCTTGTCGGTTGAGCTGGTTGATTTCTTTGAAAAAGATCAGTGGCCTGATCATCGCTCTGTCACGTTTCGTTATACTATGAGCAATCGAGAAAAAACGATGACAAAAAAAGATTTAGATGAAATTGTAGAATCTGTCACAAAGGCGGTAAAGAAACATGATGCGCAAATACGTTAGTTGGCTGCAAATAAGATTGTTCTCATTGTTTTTTTGTGTACCATTTTTGCTAGACAGAGTCACAAAGTATTTAGTTGTGTCCGGTCAGGTAGAGTCACAAGAAATAACATCTTTTTTTAATATTTATCTTACCTACAACCAAGGCATTGCGTGGAGCATTGGTAGCGGGCTTGATGGCTTTTATTTTGTCTTAGGAATGTTTTTAATTGCCTCGATTTTGATTTATTTTGCTTGGTACATACGACTCGTTGCCTTGCATAGTGGAATGCTTGCTTCTTGTTTTCTTATTTTGTCTGGCGGCGTTTCAAACTTTATAGATAGACTTTTTTTTGTAGGGGTAGTTGATTTTATACAGCTGCATGCATTTGATTGGTATTTTCCAGTTTTTAACGTTGCTGATGTGGCAATTACTTGTGGCGCTATGTGTTTGAGTTATTTTTTCTTACGAGATGAAAAATAATGAGCTTGGGAGCGATTTTTTATTGGCCTAAATTTTTGTATGAAGTTTTGGCATATTTTTTATCTCCGCCGCTTTGTTTTTCATGTCGTGCTCATTGTCCGTTTCGTGTTATTTTGTGCAATCAATGCGAGCAGTCTCTTGAACCGGTTGCTCCAAAAATGTTTCAATTAAATGATAATTATATTTTAACGGTCTATGCGGTTTCTAGGTACACAGAGCCGCTCAGGCCGATGCTTTTTGCCAAATATCGCAGCGATCCATCAGTTATCGAAAAGGTTGCTGAATTGATATGGAAAAAGTCGGTTATTTCAATGGTTCAGGTGGATTGCCTTATTCCTATTCCTTTGCATTGGACTCGCTTGATGAAGCGTGGATTTAACCAATCCTCGTTGATTGCTGATAAACTTTCTGAGTTTTCGAAAAGCAAATCTTTTATCCCGGTCATTAATTGTTTAAAGCGCGTTAAAAAGACTGAGTATCAAGTAAAGGTTGAACAAGTGGATCGTAGATGCAATGTAAAAGGAGCTTTTGAGCTTGAAAAGTTTGATTTTGATATCAAAGGAAAGCACATAATGCTGGTTGATGATTCTTGCACAACAGGATCAACAGCCATTGAGGCGGCAAAGGTTTTTATCAAATTAAAACCAGCATCGATTAATATGGTTGTTGCCTGTCGAGCATTGTAGATTTTAAACGATAATTTTTGGGATGGTATTGTTAAGCCTAGCTAAAAATATTCGAACATTCTTTTTAGCTCCGATACGCCAGTCATAAGCGCTTAAGGAATGATTTCCGTCTTTTCCTAAAACAGTTGCAACATCGTGGCGCTTAACTTGTGCAATGTGTGTTACGTCAACGGTGAAATAGTTCATATTTACTCTTCCAACAATTGGAGCAAATTGGCCCCGCATTAAAACCCGACCGGTATTTGCAAGGTCAGGATCGATGCCTTCGTAGTATCCCATGCCTAAAATTGCTAACTTTGTTGGCTGGGTTGCAGTGTATGTGCGACCATATCCAACGGTTTGTCCTGAAGGAATTTCTTTTAGTCCAATCACTCTAGTTTTTAAAGCTAAAACCGGTTGTAATAAACTTTGAAGGGTTGGGTCTGCTTCTGGTAAATATCCATAAATTCCAGCTCCTATGCGAGCAAAAGAATATTTATTTTTACTGACCAAGCTGCCGTGTGAGTTTGAAGTGTGCATTTCAATATCTTCTTGGTAAAAAGGAGATAGAAGCTCTTCTTGAAGGTGAACCGATTCTTGATTGCTAGCTTCTATCAAATGTGAACAAATGCCTTGAAGGTTTAAGAATACCGAATTTTTAATCATATCTGCAAAGACTGGAAACTCTGCTGGTAAAATCCCAAGCCTCGATAGTCCAGTGTCTATTTTTAAATGTACGTTTATTTTTTTACTGTTTTTTTCGCCAAGCTTGTTGAGCGCTTTTATTATTGCAAGGTCTGATACGATCATATCTAAATTGTACTGAGCAATGTCTTGAAGATCAGTATTTATAAACCCAAGAACTAAAATTGGCTTTGTGACGCCAGCTTTTCTTAGATATATGCCTTCTAGTGTATTTGCAACACACAGTCTGGTGATAAGCTTGTTTTGCTCATGCAGCATGCCTATTTCTGTAAGTCCATGTCCGTAGGCATTTGCTTTGACCACTGGTGCTATCTCAGTTTCTTTTGGAAGCCAAAGTCTGTATTGATTGACGTTGTGTTCGAGGGCTGATTTGTTAATTTCTATCCAGGTCGTGTAATTCATATTTTTATCAGCGCTTTTTTTGATGAGAGTAAAATATTTTTTAGATTTTATATGATTAAAACAGAAAAGAATCGGTTCTACAACCTTATTTTTATTTAAATTCTAGAAAATATGGTCTTGATTTGATACTCTTAAATATATCTTTATCTGTTTTGTGCAAGGGTGTTATGAAAAATAACAAGTCTGGAAAAAATAATATATCATTAAAAAGAAGTGTTGCTTCAAATAAAAGTGTTCTGGTGTCGTCAAAAAAAAGTATACCAAAAAGTACACCAAGAATTACCCCTGGAAATTCTCCTGAAAAATATGCTGATTTTATTTATGGAGTTCATGCAGCCCTTGAAGCTTTACAGGCAAAACGTCGTAAAATAAGCATGGTTTATACCACAAAAGCTCCGGTCAAATCATGGCCAGCTATTCAAGAGCTTTTGCCAAAACATATTCCTATTCAGTTTGTGACGCGTGAAGTTCTTGAAAATATGACAGGGTCAACTGATCATCAAGGAATTGTGCTCTTTGTTTCTCCGTTCCCATTTGAAAAAAATATGTTTGAACCTCAAAAGTTTCCATTTTTGGTTGTTCTTGATGGTGTTCAAGATGTTAGAAATTTGGGAGCAATCATAAGATCTGCTTATTGTACGGGCGTTGATGGAATTGTACTTTGTAGTAAAAACAGCGCACCTCTTACTTCTGCTGCAATTAAAGCTTCTGCCGGCTTGTCAGAGCATGCAAGAATCTTTATTGCTCCATCAATGGGTTTTGTGATGCAAGAGTTAAAAAATCGTGGATATGGTATTTATTTAGCAACTTTGGGCGCTGGTGAAAATGCATCTACCGTAGAATTTAAGTCTCCGGCCGCTTTGGTTATTGGCAGTGAAGAGTCTGGGGTTTCCAAAGAAGTTTTAAAATATGGAACTCGGATTTTACTTCCACAGCGTAGAGCTGATATTTCTTACAACGCTTCTGTTGCTGCTGGAATTTTAATGTTTTTAATGGGGAATCAGTTTAAAAAAATTCAATAATTTTTTGTAAGGAGAGAGTATGAAAGTTCGTAATATTGTTTTTACTTTTGTAGTTAGTTTTTTACTGTTTTTTGCCGCCAGTTTTTTTATATGGGATTTATTCTTGCAGCAGCCTGCAGAAGTTTCTATCGAGCAGCCGGCTAGCACCTATGAAAGTATTGAGCTTGATATGCCGGTTCAGGCCTTTTTAACCCGTGGGGTTAACTCTTCGCAGGTTTCTATGGTGCGTAGATTATTTTTGAATCAATGGATTTTATTGTATCAAGGTGATCTATTAAAGTTGGTAGTTTATGGTCAAAATGCAACTTCTTTTAAAGAATTGAAAAAGTTGTGGGAAATGGCGATTGTAAAAGAGGGTCCTTCAAATAAAGCCTGCTCTGCAATTGCAAAGACTTTAAAAATTATCTCAGAAGATCAATGGCTAATTGATCACATGGACTTGTCTTTAAAAGAAGGAACTCCGACAGAACTTCATATGCTTCAAGGTCGCATGATGGGTGTCGATAAAAAAGATAAATTATATAAAAAATTAAAAAATGAGTATCGCAAGGCCTTAGAAGATTGGGTTGATAAAAAACATGGAACTTTTATCGATCGAATGATAACTAAAGTTTAGTGTTAAAATAGTATTTTATTAAAGGCTCTTGCGCTATCAATTCGCAAGAGCCTTTCTTTTTTAGCGAGATTCTTGACTTTGCTTTATCAAAGCGAGTAGAAACAAAGTAATCAATTAAATGTTGCTTCAAGTTAGGGGGCGCGGTGAAGGTAATTAGATACTTTGTTTTATTTCTGATTTGTTTGCTTGGGTATTTTTTAATAAAAAAGACTCAAACAAATATTAAGCAAATTCTGCCAGAGCAGTGTGTCTTTTTACTAGATGAAGGATTGTCGCAGTCTTTTCAAAACAATGTAACTTCTTCTATTTGCTCGCAGTATGCAACAACTAAAGATCCTCAAGGCGTAATCTTAAAAATAAGTGAGCAGTTTCCAGAGGTGAGCTCTATGAAAGTACATTTATGCCAGACAGATAAAATTTGTTTTTCTTTAGAATTGCAAAAACCACTTTTTTTACTCAACGATAAGTTTGTGGCTTGTGATAGCGATGTAATTATCCCAAAAGATCATTTCAGTTCGGAAATTGTTGCAAAGCTTCCTCTTTTGAGCTGTAGCTGTGAACCAAATATTTTGGGCATGCGTCAATTTTTTGAAAAACTTCCAGAATCAATTCAGCAAGGTTTTGGAATCAATTGGATTTGCGATACAGAAATCATTTTAAAAGAAAAGGGTAAATCAAATCTTACTTTGATTTGTTCTATGCAGCATGTGCCAAGTCAAAAAGACATAGAGCATTGTAAATCAATTTGTGAGTCTTTGCCTGTAAAAAGTAAAAAAAAGAACGTTTCATATGATTTAAGATTTAAAAACCAAATTATTGTCAGATAGGGGGAAGTTATGGCAAAAGTTTTTCATTCTTTAATTACATCAATTGATGTAGGAACTACTAAAATATCTGTGCTCATTGCACAAAAAACAAGCGACGAAACTGTCGAGATCCTTGGAATTGGTTGGTCTCCGTCTGAGGGTCTTGACAGGGGCGTTGTTGTTGATGTTGCAAGAACGGTTCAGTCAATCAAGCAAGCGGTAAAAGAAGCAGAGCTTATGGCTGGATGCTCGGTGACTGATGCATATGTGGGAATTTCTGGAGCTCACATTCAATCTTTTAATACTCATGGGGCTGTGCCAATCAAGCGTACACAAGTATTGCCATCAGACATTCAAGCCGTTTTGGCTGTTGCGCAAGCTGTGCCAATTGAAGAAGGTCAAAAAGTTTTGCATGCTTTGCCGCAGTATTTTATGGTTGATGGAAAAGATCGGGTTACAAATCCAATTGGGCTTCATGGTGTCAGGTTGGAGGCCGTGGTACATGTTATTACTGGTGCTGTTTTTTCTATACAAAATTTAATTAAATGTTGTGAACTTGCAGGCATTGTTGTTAAAGATATCGTATTGGAGCAATTAGCATCTGCAGATGGCGTTTTAAGCTCAGATGAAAGAGCTTTGGGCGTAGGAGTGCTTGATATTGGTGGTGGAACTTCAGACTTTGCAATTTATCAACAAGGTAGCATTCGTTACACTAAAGTGATTCCACTTGCTGGTAATTATTTTACCAAAGATTTAGCTGTTGGGCTTAGAGCAACTCTTAAAGATGCTGAGCGATTTAAACGGGAACATGGATTTGTGGGCCGTATGTATCAAGATGAAGATGAAGAGCTTGAAATTGAATCAGTACATGGTAGCGTAGTCCATAAAGTAAGCAAACAGCAGGCGGGCTATATTTTACACGCAAGGGCTTTAGAGCTTTTTGTAATCTTGCAAGATGATATTCAGCGGTCATCTCTTTCATCTGTCATGACTGCAGGATTGGTTCTTACTGGAGGAGGATCACTTTTAAAAGGTATTGATGAATTAGCAAAAAAAACATTGGGGCTGCCAGTACGAATTGGAAGACCGATGGTTGATTGTAGTTTTTCTGGATCATTAAATAGTCCAATACATGCAACCGGTTATGGACTTTTGAAATATGCTTTAAGAAAAAATAAGCAAGTAGGGCTAGACCAAATGGAAGGACCAATGGTACAGCGAGTTTTTACAAAAATGAGATCTTGGGTAGATAAATTTTTTTAAAATAGCTTTAAGGAGCGGTAATGATAGAGCTAGATACTCTTAATGAAACACAGCAAGATTCAACATTCGTTAAAATTAAAATTATTGGAGTTGGTGGTGCTGGTGGAAACACCGTGAATAGCATGATTAGTTCTGGTATTGATGGTGTTGATTTTGTGGTTGCAAATTCTGATATGCAAGCACTGCGACAATCAAAGGCAGTTTGTAAAATTCAATTAGGCGTAAAAGCAACTAAGGGTCTTGGCTGTGGTGCCAATCCAGAGGTTGGACGCAGAGCAACAGAAGAAGATCTTGAGCGCATCATGGAACAAATTGGTGATGCAGACATTGTCTTTATTGTTGCTGGTATGGGCGGAGGTACTGGTTCTGGTGGTGCTCCTGTCATTGCAAAAGCTTTAAAAGATCGCGGAATTTTAAGCATAGCTGTTGTAACAAAGCCTTTTGCTTTTGAAGGTAAACGTCGAATGATAGTTGCCCAAGAAGCACTTGATCAGCTTAAAAAAGATGTTGATACTTTAATTATTGTTCCCAATGAGAAACTTTTAACCCTTGTAGATCGATCAGTTTCGATGATTGATTCTTTTGAAATGATTAATCAATTGCTTATGCAGTCAATTAAAAGTGTTTCTTCTATTATTTCTCGTTCTGGTCATATCAATGTTGATTTTGCAGATTTGCGCGCAATCATGAAAGGCATGGGCCTTGCAATGATGGGAACGGGTAGCGCTTCTGGTCATAATCGAGCTGTTGAAGCTGCAAAAAAAGCAATATCGTCTCAGCTACTAGAAAATATGGATATTAAAAGTGCCCGTGGCGTACTGATGAATATTTGTGGTGGCCCTGATCTATCACTTCATGAAATTAATGATGCTGCAAATGTTATTTATGATGAATCAAATAAAGATGCACATATTATTTTAGGCTCAGTTATAGATCCGTCAATGGGTGATGAAGTTGTTGTTTCTGTTGTAGCAACTGGATTTTCTCCTGTAGCTGCGCAGGTACCAGTGGAAAAAATTATGCCATCTGTTGCACAGCCAAAACCAGAAGAAAAACGAATAATGCAGCACGAGCCTCAACTAGCAAGAGTAATGGTTGAAAGAAATGATTTTGCGCAGTCAGACTCTTTAGAGATTCCTGCTTATTTACGAAAACAGGATCCATCAAATCATGGCGCTGATCATGGCATGGACCAGGGTGTTGATGGACAATGATCAATGATGTAAGTGATTTTGTAAGCATATTCTTCTTCGATAAACAGCATGAAATATCAATGCATGATATTAAAGATTTGCGATATAGCGCCAATTTAAAATCACTGGTAAACAGCTTAGGCTTTGAAACATTTATAGTTCTTGATCAAACGCATTCTTCAAAAGGAGTTTGCGTTGAACAAGTTGAAGAGCTTCAATATAAAGATAGTTTTGAAAGTTGGTTTAAGTATCAGGGCGATTTTTTAATAACAAATAAAAAAAAATGCGCCCTGGTTATTCTTACCGCTGACTGTGTACCAATAGTTTTTTATGACAATGTAAATCAAGCAATTGGAGCTGCTCATGCTGGATGGAAAGGAACTGTCGGGCAAGTTGCTAAAAACACAATTGTTAAAATGCAGCAGGCCTATGGAACAAAGCTTAGCGACTTACAATCCTTTTTTGGATGGAGCGCTGGAGATTGTTGTTATGAAGTTACTCCAGAGTTTTTAGATCATTTTAAAAAGTTTGATTATGGGCAAAATAGCTTTGTTAAAAAAGGTGGTAAAATCTATTTTAATAATCGTTTACACCTGTATGAAGGATTGAAAAAATTTGGCATACGGCCAGAGAAGATATACACTACCAATGATCTATGTACAATATGCAATGTTCGTTTTTGCTCTGCTAGGCGAGATAAAGATTTAGCTGGGCGTCAAGTAACAGTTGTAGCGTTAAAATAATATGAAACTGATATTTTAAAGGTGCTTTTATGGTAACACAATTTCTGACTAAAATTTTTGGAAGCGCAAATCAACGAGCCGTTCAAAAATTACAAGCGACTGTTGATAAAATTAATTCGCTTGAGCAAATCACGGAGCAGCTTTCTGATCAAGATATTCAATTAAAAACAACTGAGTTTCGAAAACAATTAGCTGATGGTAAGCATCTAAATGATATTTTACCAGAAGTTTTTGCTGTTGCTCGTGAAGCATGCAAGCGAACTTTAAATATGAGACCTTTTGATGTTCAGCTCATGGGTGGCATTGTTTTACATCAAGGTAAAATAGCAGAAATGAAAACAGGTGAAGGAAAAACATTAACAGCAACCTTGGCGCTTTACATAAATGCTCTTGCTGGAAAAGGGGCTCATTTAGTTACCGTTAACGATTACTTAGTGCAGCGCGACTCTGAATGGAATAGACCATTTTATGAATTCCTAGGGTTAACCGTTGGTGTCATTACAAACGATATGCATGACGCACAAAGAAAAGAGCAATACAATTGTGATGTTTTATATGTAACAAATAATGAATTAGGTTTTGATTATTTACGCGACAATATGAAATTTCGCAAAGAAGATTATGTTCAACGGGAACTTCACTTTGCTATCATTGACGAGTGTGACTCAATTTTAATTGATGAGGCTAGAACTCCTTTAATTATTTCAGGTGCTGCAGAAAGATCTTCAAATCTTTATAAAGTAGCTCAAGGCGTTGTTCATGATTTAGTAAAAACTACAGATTATGAATTTGATGAAAAAGCTCGGTCTATTCAATTGACCGAAGAAGGTCATGACAAGGTTGAATCTCGGTTAAATATTAAAAATTTATATGCCGTTGAAAATGTAAATGTTTTGCATCATATAATGCAGGCGTTAAAAGCCAACGTTGCTTTTAAGCTTGATGTTGACTATGTAGTTCGAGATGGCGAAGTTTTAATTGTTGATGAATTTACTGGACGAATTCTTTCTGGACGTCGTTACAGCGATGGGCTGCATCAGGCAATTGAAGCAAAAGAAAATGTCAAAATTGAGCAAGAGTCTCAAACTCTTGCATCTATAACTCTTCAAAATTTCTTTAGAATATACAAGAAGTTAGCTGGAATGACCGGTACTGCAATGACAGAAGCAGAAGAGCTTTCAAAAATTTACAAACTTGACGTGGTTGCTATTCCAACAAATCGCAACATGATTCGTGATGATAAAAATGATTTGATTTTTTTAACAGAAAAAGCAAAATACTCAGCAATTGTTCAGGATGTAAAAGAGCGCCATGCAAAAGGTCAGCCAGTTTTAATTGGTACCATTGCCGTTGAGAAATCAGAGCAGCTCAGCGATGTCTTGCGAAGAGAGGGAATACCTCATGATGTTTTAAACGCGAAACAACATGCGCGAGAAGCTGAAATTATTTTGAATGCTGGACAGCCTGGTCATGTGACCATTGCAACCAATATGGCTGGTCGCGGAACAGATATTAAACTTCATCCTGATGCGCTAGCCGCAGGTGGATTATATGTTCTTGGAACGGAAAGACATGAAAGTCGTAGAATTGACAATCAGTTGCGTGGACGATCTGGTCGTCAAGGTGATGCTGGCGAATCAAGATTTTATATTTCTTTAGAAGATGAGCTGATTAGAGTTTTTTCTGGTGGTGATTCAATGAAATACTATATGGAAAAAGCTGGGATGACAGAAGATGAGCAAATTGAATCTAGATCTGTTTCAAAATCAATTGAAGGCTCCCAAGAAAAAGTTGAAAAATATAATTTTGAATCTCGTAAAAACTTAATTGAATATGACGATGTGTTAAATCAGCATAGAAATGTGATTTATACGTTGCGCCAAGATATTTTAAAAAACTCTGATAATATTTATGAAATTGTGCGTGATTTTATTGATGATACGGTGAGTGATTTAGTTGCCGCTCATTGTGACAATCGAGAAGTTACAAGGGTGCAAATGGATCAAATTTTTGAATCACTCTCTTTGGGAACAGGTCTTCCTTTAAGCATGCTTCAAAAAGAACGATTTTTAGTAACTAACTCGGATTATTTCTTAAAAGATCTTATTAATTTTGTGTTGTTAAAATATGATGAGTTTCGTAATCAAGTGGGCGCAGACAAGATTCAGGACGCTGAAAAATGGATTATGCTTGAAACAATTGATTACAGCTGGAAGCAGCATATGATTAATATTGATCATTTAAAAGAAGGTATTGGGCTTCGTGGATGGGGCCAAAAAAATCCATTAATTGAATATAAAAAAGAAGCATTCTCTATGTTTGAAGAGATGATGAAAGAGGTTAGAAGTGACATTGTTAGACATATCTTCCACATGAGACCTGAAGCGTTTGATCAACAAAAGTTGATTGATCGTCGCGAAAAAGAAATGGACGCGATGCACATGGTTTCTGCTGACAATGAAAAAGCGGAAAAAAAACCAGAACAAGTTAAAAGAGATGAAGATAAGGTTGGAAGAAATGAGCCTTGCCATTGCGGATCTGGTAAAAAGTTTAAAAAATGTTGCGCATAGGTTTTTGAAATTCAAAATTTTTGTCGTAAATAAATATTTGCTTAGGCTTTAAAAAATGTAGCATGATGAGAAAAATTCATCATGCTACATTTTTTATTAAAAGTGGTTTTTGTCAAAAGAGGAGAAATATCTATGAAGTTAATAATCTATTTTTTTATGACGCTGGCATTCTTTAGGCTTGAGGCCTACAACCCTCATCAGATTAAGCTTTTAAAGAAAGATGCTTCTGGGGGGAAATCTATTAATATTTCTGGCTGTGATTTTAGAGGCGCTGGAACTCTTTTGCAGGGCATTGATTTTAGCAATGCGATAGCTGGAAATGCGAATCATGACACTTGCTCAAAGGTTACAGGAATACTTTTTTTAACAGAAGTTCTTGGTCAAAAAACTGATTTGACGGGGAGTAATTTCTCTGGGGCAAACTTAAGATCGGCTAGCTTTAAAGGAGCTATTTTAACAGGAGCAAATTTTTCAGGAGCTGATGTTTCCTTTGCAAGTTTTGCTCAAGCAAATCTTACAAATGCTATCTTTGCAGGAGCAACTGGCGTGGCAACAGCGGTTTTTTGTGGAGCTACTATGCCAGACGGGTCAACCTGTTCTGGAAAATCATGGACTTCTCAAAAAGGTCAGGTTTTTTTATGTCAGTGCCCTAAAAAGCAGTAAGAGTTTTTGTATGAAAAGCAACGTTTTTTCTATCAAAAATGATCTTTGCATCTAAAGGTAATTTTGTTATGATCTGTTAACAAGAAGTAGTAAATTTTATCTTATTTTTTAGAGGATCATATTCATGAAGTTTCAAAATAAATATCGCGTAGTGTCTGCAATATTAGTAGTTTCTGGACTAACACTGTTTTCAGGCTGTGCATGGTGGCCATTTGGTGGTTCATCAAGCAAAGAAGAATCAACAAAATCAGAATCTGCGAGCAATGTTTTATTATCAATTAATGGGACTCCTGCTTTAACGGTTGAAAAATACGAAGAGCAATTAGAGATGGCTAAGCAAGCAAATCCACAGATTGGAATGCTTCTTCAGATGATGCCAAATGCAGAAAAAGATTTTATTTTCAGAGGCATGGCAACAGCTGAGATGATGAAAGCTTGGGCTAAAAAAGAAGGCATTGATAAAACTGAAGACTTTAAAAAGCAAAGAGATCAGTTGTGTGACGCAATGGAACTACAGCTTTATATGAAACATTTCGATGAAGCTCATCCTGTAAATATCAGCGATGCAGATCTTTCAAGTTTCTATGAAGAACAAAAAGATGTAATTCCTGCATTGACTCTTTCTCCTGGTGGCGTTGAAACCGTCTATGTTCGTTTTGATTCAAAAGACAAAGCTGATAAATTCTTTGATAAAGTAAAAGATATTAAAAAAGCATCTGCTTTTAAAGCGGCAGCTCAGCAGCATGATCATAAAGCAGGCGACTCTGTAATTAATGAAAAAAGCCAAGTGGGTGATTCAATTAAATCGGTTGTGCTTGATCTTAAAAAATTCCCATCAGTTAGAATTGTTGGTGCTGGCGATAATTCATATTGGGTTCTTTTTGCTTCTGGAAAATCTGATACAAAATATCGCGATCTTAAAACGCCAGAAGTTCAACATGGTTTGAAAAAAATGTTAACAGATCAGCGCAAAGATAAACAAATTGAGAGCGTTGTAAATAAATTAAAAACAGAAATGAATGTTGTTGAAAATCATAAATACTTTGAAGACAAAGAAAATGCAAAACGTGCATCTATTGAAGAGTCTCAAAAAGGTATGCAACAAGAATCATCTGATGATTTAGACATGGTGAAATAAAAAGTATGAAAATAATAAAACTTATTTTAGTAGGTTTGTGTGTGGTTCTGCCTGGAGTTATTCAGGCGGAACCCATTGTTTTAGATCCAGTTGATACAGAGTTCGTCTTGCCGGATCAATTTTTAGATCAAAAAGAAGTTGAACCTACCGTAGAGCATCTATCAGATTTAAGTTCTCTTGAGCAGCAAGAATATGTTTTAATGGATCAAATAGAGTGTGTTGTTTGCGGACCAGAGCGAAATACGCCAATTGTAAATACAGACGTTTCTTGGAAGCGTGCGCTTGATGGAAAGTTTGTAGATCTTCCCAAACAAATTCAGCAAGACATTGTTGCTCAGCAAGTCGTATCAGAAAAAATGCCAATGGAAGCTTCTGCTGCAGAAAAGTATGTTGAAGGATTAAAAAAGCAAAATAATTTAACAGATTTAGACCTTGCAGATATGTTTGCAGAGGTTGGAAGAACGGCTGCAGAAGGTCTAGCCCAGCTACATGATCAATATGTCCAAGAGTTTTTTATGCACTATAAATTTAAATCTCAGCTGGTGGCTACAGATGATGAGATCAATGATTATTTTAATGAATATCCTGAATTTATTAATGGTTGGAGTGATATCCAATTTATAAAAGTTCCGTACGCAAAATCATCTAGAGAGCAAGTCAAAGAAAAAGTAAATAAATTTGTTGCAACCGGTGAGTCGGCAGATGACTCAATTTCTTGGGGAAGTGTAAACAGGCTAGCCGATGATGAAATAGCTCCAGATAAATTATTTATTTTAGAAATGACGGATGGTCAAATTGTCGTTGAAGAAGAAGATGGAGCATTTGAGCTATATAAGCTTGTTGGAAAAGAATCTGCAAGTATAAAATCTTTAGAAGATAGAAGATCTGCAATTATTGATAGCTTAAATCGTAAAAAATTAGAAAAAATGCTTTCTGATTATAATAAATCTGTGAGTGAGTTTGTTGATGTTATTTTCTTAAATCAAGAAAGTGCTTAAATTTCTTCATGACAATCGCCATCAACAGCTTGTTTAAGCTCATCAAGTCTTAAAGCTTTTTCTGTTAAAATTAAAGCTCGTTTTTTTAATGAATCTTGTGACTCAAAATACGTTTGTAAAAGAGTTTCAAGGTTCATTTCATTTTTTAAAAGATCTCGATGCGCCCTTGTTTGCACAGATCTGATTGGGATTATGCCGACAATATGCATAGCGTCGAAGCAATATTTTTGAATTTTTTTTACATCAACCATGTCGGTAAGCGTTGATGGAATCTCATAGGTGATTTTTAAAATAGCGTTTTGAATAGTATGCTTTGCCAGGGCTTTTAAAATCTGCTCTGTTTGATCATCTTGCTCGTTTAAAGAAACATCTACTTGAATAAACGGCCTTGTTGCAAGCGGAATAAAATTATATTTCACATCGTTTTTTTGATTAATTATAACGTCGCAAAATCCTTTTTCTTCTTTTCTTTCACCAAAATCAATTCGATCAATTGATCCAGAATAAATAACTGGAATATTTCCCTTGTCATTTACATTTTGAAATCTGTGTAAGTGACCAAGGGCAACATAGTCAAAAGGTTCTACGGCAAGCTGCGATGGAAGTAAAATTGGATCATGTCCATAAACTGCTCTTTTTTCTGAACCAGAAAAAATTCCAGAGCTTACGGTTAAATGTCCAACTAAAACAGCAGGAATATTTTGATCTAGTTTTCGCGCCATAGTTTCAATAATTGTTGCTAGAGAGTCAGATATGTGTTTTGTAAGATCTGTAGCGCTTTGTGCAAAATGTGTGAAATTAATTGAAACGTTATGACGGTTTGGCCAAGGGATTCCGACAATTTGGATTGGCCCTGATTTTGTTTGAATAACTAAGCTTGCTGGTTTTGAAAACACATGAAATCCGTCAATTGGTAGGTGGGCAAAAATATCAAGAGCGTTTGCTTTTCCATAGCTGAGTGGATTGTCATGATTTCCAATAACTATAACGACAGGAATACTTGCTTTGTAAAGCTTCATAAAAGACTGCATAAGAAGCTTCTGTTGCGTAGGGCTTGGATTTGCGGTTTTGTAAGCGTCTCCTGCAAAAACAAAAAGGTCTACATTTTGTGCAATTGCATAATCAACGCAAGCATCAAAAGATTTTTTAAAATCTAGTAGGCGAGAGTGAATCCCTGTTTCGGGATCAACTCTGCCATAATTCTCCATTCCAAAATGAATGTCTGCTGTATGAATAAATCTAATCATGAAATGTGTTGCCGTTTATAAAATTGTTTCTTGTATTTTTCTTGCGCCCATAAAACTTACTTCTGACACATCTTGTTCGCTGTATTTGTCAATTTGTGTAAATGATGAAAGTTTCATTTCTTTTGTAATTTTTGACTGAGAAATAATCATGTGCGGCGGGATTGTGCATTGTTCTTCTATTGTGCTATTTTCTATTTGCGTATATGCGCCAATAGAGCTTCGAGATTTAATTTTTGTGTGTCCAAGAAGCATTGCTCCAGAGCCTATGTAGCATCCTGGTTCAATGGTGACCGTTTCATCTATCAAAACATTTAAAGTGTTTGCAAATCTAACCCCATGATCCATCCAGTGTAACATTAATTGTGATCGCTTGATATGTTCAATTGCCCAAAGATCAGCAAGGGTATCGATGCTGCGAACAATATCAAAAGAGACAGAGGTGGTTATAATTTTACAGTGATTGTCGCTTGCGATTTTTACAAGCTCTGGCAAATAAAATTCGCCTGTTGACTCATTTTTTGAAAGTTTATCAATATAAGTATTTAAAAAAGAGCGTTTTGCTATATAAATTCCTGCGCTGATACAGCACTGATCAGCATCATCGCCTTGGTCTGTGTTGGGTTCTTCTGATACTTGAATTTTATTATCATTAATGATAACGCGAGAATACTTTTTAGAATCTAGATCTATTCCATGGGCTGTTATAAAGCTAATGTCTGCATCTGTTTTAATGTGTTGGCGATATAGTTTGTTAATAATTTCTGGAGTGATTAAAGGGATGTCGCCATTCATTAAAAGAATATGATTTTCAGACCAAATGTCTTTTGTTAATTTTGCTGCATGACCTGTCCCAAGAGGTGAAAGTTGCAAAACAAAAGTTACCTCAGGATTGCTGCTTTGAATAATTTTTTTAATTCTATCGTGTTGGAAGCCAACAACAATTGTTGTTGGAATGGATAAAGATTTTAATAAATTAACTGGGTACAATATCATTTCGGTACCACAGATTTTTTCAATTAGTTTGGTTTTTCCGGTTTGAAAGCGTTCTGATATTCCACCAGCAAGAACGATTGCTTGCAAATTTTCTAACACAAGAGCTCCTTTATAAAACATATCATTTTTATATAATAGTTTTTTACTAAAATTTTTTCGCCGAAAAAACTATTAAAGTGTAGTATAGATTTAAATATAGAATGATGACAATATAATTTTTTATTTTATAAAAAGCTTTGTCTTTTTTAGTTATTTGACAAAAAGAGTTTTGAAAAACATTAAAATGATTTAAAATAAGAATAACAATTTTCTGTTTTAAAAAATGTTTGTATCTAAGGATAAAAAGTGATCGTAGCAACAAGTTTTAGGCGTTATTTTCTAGTTAAATTTCTTTTAGTTTTAACTGCCTGCCAAAGTAGTTATACAATGGTCTGGGACAATAGATACTTTCCTTGGTTTGATCAATTATATACAGGTTCTGATAGCAGGCATTCAAATCTAGACGTGCAAGGGTTTGTTGTTGCTGGTGGAAAAGCATTTCGCCAACAATCAAAAGCTACAAGAGATGATCAGTCTGTTTACTATCCAGAACTTTTTGGTGAATTAAAATTAGCAAGTGTTGGGGCGGCTCTTTCTGCTGCTGGTAAAACAAATCCAATTCCTGCAGATTGGCTTTGGAACTCTGAAATTACGGCTTTTATGCCATCAACCCTTGAAGGTCAAGGTGTTGCGTTTTCGGGTTATGCATCACTTACCGATCACATAGGTATTGGTGGCTCTGCTTTCATTATGAATTTAAACGCATCTGTTTCAGTTGTTCCTACTCCAGAAACCATTTCAAAATTATTTTTAACTAATCCTGGAAACCAAGCTCTATTTACTCAAACTATGCAAAAAATGTATCAAGAGTTAGATATCACTGGAACTTCTATGCATGAAGTTGGTGTTGGTGATGTGGTTGTCTATCTTAATATTTACGATGTTTATGATTATCGATTTAAATTTAAAAAATTAGATTGGGGTTCTTATTTTGGAATTATTATTCCTTGCGGCACTCGTCAAAATATTCACAACCTAGCATCAGTTCCCTTGGGTGGTGGTTATGGAACGTGGGGTTGGTTCATTGCTCCTCGCGTTGAATTTGAATTGCGAGATGATTTAAAATTTGGAGTTCAGGCTAGACTGACTCAAAGAGTAGATAAAACAATTAAAGCGCGTCTTCCTATTTATGGCACTGGAAAGCAAGCAAACGAGCAGCCACTGTTTGCGCCAGTTGTCGATTCTGTTTATGTAGATCAAGAGCCTACTTTTAGTTTAGCACCTTATTTTGTATTTGAAGATTTGCGTGCAGGCTTTGGGATACAGGCTAAATACACCATAACGATTCATGGGCATGATTCTTTTATGCCAAAAATAAAAAACTCTACTCTTAAACCAAGGGTTAAAGATTTAAATTATTATTCAGGGTGGATTCAGGAGTATGCGAGCATTCGCTTATTTTATGACATTGGTCATGATAAATCATGGCAATATAATCCGCTTGTTTATTTTACGTGGGATATACCAATGAATCATTTGGCAGGAAGGGGATTTGCACAAACAAATAAAGTGGCTATTGGCTGCAACTTTAATTTCTAAATTTAATTTTTAATGTGAGACCAAGATGATCAAAGATATGTTTAAAGGCTTTATACCAGCGCGTAACTGGATTAGCTTATTTTCAAATGATATTGCAATTGATTTGGGAACAGCAAATACGCTTGTTTATGTTCGCAACAAGGGAATTGTTCTAGACGAACCTTCTGTTGTAGCTATTAAAAATAGCACCAAAAAAGTACTTGCTGCGGGAAAAGCAGCAAAAGAAATGCTTGGTAAGACTCCGGAAAGTATTACAGCATGTCGTCCTATTCGTGATGGAGTTATTGCTGACTTCGAATTAACAGAAAGCATGCTTCGTTATTTTATTCGTAAAGTTCACAATAATCGCAGAACATTAGTTGCACCTCGTATGATCATTGCAGTTCCATCAGGGATTACTCAAGTGGAGCGTCGTGCGGTAATTGATTCTGCTAAGCAAGCAGGAGCTCGCGATAAGCCGATGACAATTATGGAGCCTATGGCGGCTGCAATTGGAGCAGGATTACCGATTCATGAACCGTTTTGTAGCATGGTTGTAGATATTGGTGGTGGAACAACAGAAGTAGCAGTTATTACGCTAAGTGGTGCTGTTTTTTGTAGATCAATTCGTGTCGGTGGTGATGCAATGGATCGTGCAATTGTTGCGTATGTCAAAAGAAAATATAACTTGTTGATCGGTGAACGTACTGGTGAAGTTATTAAAATGCAAATTGGTACAGTTATGCATGAAGTGGGAGAATCTCAGTCTCTTCCAGTAAAGGGTCGTGATTTGGTAACTGGTGTACCAAAAACAATTACGCTTACTGATGCAGAAGTAACTGAAGCACTTCTTGAAACAATATCAAATATTGTTGATGTTGTTCGTGTTGCATTAGAAAATACCCCGCCAGAATTATCTTCAGATTTGGTTGATCGCGGCATTGTCATGGCTGGTGGAGGGTCTTTACTTCGTGGTCTTGATAAATTGCTTGCAAAAGAAACAGGAATCCCAGTGCGCATAGCAAAAAATCCATTACTTTGCGTTGTTGAAGGTGCTGGAAAAGTACTTGAACAGCTTGAATTTTTTAAAGACGCATTGATTGATTAATATATGAATTATAATAAGCCATACCTACAGGGCATAGAATTAAAAAAAAGATACGGACAGCATTTTTTAAAGAATCGACTTTATGTTGATCGAATGGTTGATGCTGTCAAGCTCAATGACACTATTTCTGTTATGGAAATTGGGTGCGGCGAAGGAATCTTGACTGGCGCTATTTTAGAAACAGCTTGTAAGAAATTACAAGTTTTTGAAATTGATGAACAGTGGGCAAATCATGTACAAGAAAAATATGGTTCTGATAATCGATTATCAATAACGTTAAATAACGTTTTGGATGAAAGATGGGATGAGCTGCAGTCACAAGCTCCATGGGTTCTTTTGGCAAATCTTCCCTATCAAATAACATTTCCTATTTTGTATTTATTACAAAAAAACAGAGAAATGTTTTTAGAGGGTGTGGTTATGGTTCAAGAAGAAGTGGCACAAAAAATTGTAAAAACTTCTGGCAGGGGCCATGGTTATTCTTCATTATATTTTCAGCATTATTTTGATTGGAAATTGCTGGATAAAATTGCCCCTGAGGCTTTTTATCCAGCACCTAATGTTTTTTCTCGGTTGCTTTATTTTAAGCCAAAAAAAGAAGTCCAAGAAATTCCAAACGATGTAGAGTTTTGGAAGTTTATTAAATTATGTTTTTGTCAGCCAAGAAGAACCCTTAGGAACAATCTAGCTCAGTCTCATTTTGATATAAAAAAACTTGATGATGCAACGCTCAAGCGTAGAGCTGAAGAACTTTCTATGGATGAAATGCTTAATATTTGGCAAATTCTTGATGCCTAGATTTAATTAGAATTTAAATCTGCCTTTTAAAGCTAGAGTCATAAAAAAAATAAAACCGTTAATGGTTGCAATTGATCCGGCAATCGAAGCATTTAATAGATTGGCGACAATGCAACCACTGACCGCTGCAATCAGTGAAATCTGACAACTGATAATAATCATGTGTGATAATTGTTTTGTTAGAAGATAAGCTGTTGCCGGTGGAATAATCATAAATGCAACAACCAAAATTGCTCCGGCGCATTCAAAGGCGCCAATAATTGTAAAACAGGTTATCGTCATTAACCCATAATTTATCCAAGCAGGATGATAATTAAGCAGAGTTGCATAGTCTTTATCAAAAGTAGTTATCTTTAGGGCTGGATAAAACAGTGCGATAGTCGCGATATTTATAGCTAAAATTAATGTCATAATCCAAATGCTGCATGGTCCCAGATTGTATCCATATGCCGTTAAACTATTAAATGGTGAAAATGACAGCTCGCCTAAAAGTACTGCGTCTATATCGATATGAATACTGCTTGCGTATAAATTAATTAAAACAACTGCGATAGAAAAAAGAAGTGGAAAAATGATTCCTATAATCGCATCAGGTTTTAATCGCTTGCTGGAAATTAAAAGCTCTATGAGTGCAATCATGGCAAGCCCCGTGATCGTTGCACCAATAAAAATCAATGGTGAGTGTAGATTTTTTACTACAAAAAAAGAAATAACGATTCCAAGCAAAATAGCATGGCCTAGCGCATCGCTCATTAAGCTTGTGCCGCGTAAAATTAAAAACGTTCCTGGCAAGGCACATGAAACTGCGACCAACATTGCTGTTATCAAAAGATGTAGGTAAATAATATTCATAGTTTTTGCTTTGGTATAATTAGTTCATTTTTTAGTGTTTCTAAGCCGTTTGGAGTAAGCCTCCAAAAATTTTTCTGCGTTGGCTCAATGAGTCCATGGCTTTGCAGATACGTAAGTGTTGAGCTTGTACCCTTTTTCCCCAGAGCTTTAAGTGCAGCCAGGTCATGCGCATGGAAAGGATCAGTTTTGCTTTCGTTAAAAAGCATAAAATGTGAAAGCATTTTTAATGCATTAATTTTTTTAGTTTGTATTTTTTGTTTTATAATGGTCGTGATAATTCCATTTTGGGAAAAAAGCATAGAAATAAATGTAATCGAGCAAGCAATGATTACAATCGTTGGTCCAGTTGGAAGATGTGGTATCGAGCTACTTAAAAGTGTGCCGATAGTGGTAGAAAAAAGTCCAAAGCAAGAACTAAGAAAAACCATAGTTGATAACGAGTTTGTCCATTGTCTTGCTGCGCCGGCTGGTGCTATGAGCAGTGCGCTTATTAAAATTACGCCAACTGTTTGTAGCCCGACAACAATGGTAATAATGGTAATAATGCTAAGCAAAAAAGATATCCATTTGGTTGGCACGCCAATACTTTCGCCATAATCCTTATTGAATAAAAATATTTTATATTCATTCCAAAAAAGTTTTAAACTCAGAAAAATTATGATCGTTGCGCCAGTTATAAAATACAGATCGCTATTGAGCATTGTTGAAGCATTTCCAAGTAAGTATTTGGTAATTCCTGCTTGGTTTGCGTTTGGGCTTGTTTGTATTTTGCTTAAAAGTAGTGTTCCAAGTCCAAAAGATGTAGCGAGAACGATTCCAAGGGCAGTATCTTTTTTAAGCGAGCTGTGAGCTGTAATATAATTTATTGCGATGGATCCAATTGTGGCAGAAAAAATTCCACCAATCATAATAATGCATGGCAGCTTACTTTCTGTAAGTAAAAATATACCGCAAATTCCAGGAAGAGTTGCGTGAGCAATCGTGTCACCAAATAAGCTTTTTTCTTGTAATAAAATAAAGCAGCCAACAATTCCAGCACTTATACCAAGAAGTCCTGTTCCAAGAAGAATAATGAGTAGCGTTTGATCAAAGATAATCATAAAAATTACATGTCGCTTATGTTGCTAAAAAGATTATTTGTTTGGAATGTTTGAGCAATGTTTTCACGGGTTAAAACATCTTGAGTTGGCCCAAGCGCTATATGTTTTATGTTCATTAAAAAGGTCCAGTCAAAATATTTTTTTACAGTTGTTAAATCATGGTGCACGACAATTATTGTTTTGCCTTCGTTTTTGAGATCATGTAAAATCTGCAAAATAAGTTTTTCGCTTACTATGTCAATTCCAGCAAAAGGCTCGTCTAAGATAAAAATGTCTGCTTGTTGAGCAAGCGCTCTGGCAAGAAAGACTCGTTGCTGCTGACCACCAGAAAGTTGACTAATTTGCCTTGAGGCAAATTCTTGCATGTTTACCATTTCTAAAGACTTTTGTGCAATTTCTTTATCTTTTCTGCTTGGTCGACTAAAAAATGAAAAGTGGCCATATCGGCCCATTAACACAACGTCAAAAACGTTTATCGGAAATGACCAATCAACAGAACTTTTTTGTGGAACGTATGCAATATTATGAGTTTTGCGATTATATGCATCATCAAAAATTTTTATAGAACCAGTGGTTGGTTTTATAATTCCTAAAATTGATTTAAGAAGCGTTGTTTTTCCACTACCATTTGGTCCAACAATTCCTAAAATAGTTTTTTCAGGAACAAAAAAATCAAGATCCCAAATTACCGGCTTTTCATGGTAAGCAACGGTAAGATCTTTTATAGAAATGGCAATTCTTTTTGGATCCATCATATATTTTCAGACTATTTTTTGCTTTTAAATAAAGGAGAGTTTATAAGGCTTGCAAAGAAACTATTGTTCGATGGCGTATTTTCTTCTCTAAGTGATGCATTCATTGCATGCGCATCTATCCAATCAGCCTCGAGCTTTTCATATGCATTATAAGCTTTAAAAATATCAGTTGATGTTATTGTTGGTGTCGCTGTTTTAGTGTTGCGACTGCAATACTCAATATCAACCAACCATGATCGTTCAAGCGCTACAATTTTCATTCTTTCGTTATATAAATCTTCATTTGTTAAGCTCAAAAGTCTTTCGCGTTCACTTTTTGGAGCTTCTGATTTTTGTAGGCTAAAAGAAAAAAGTTTTTTAAGTGTATTTTTTGTATCACTGGGAGTTATTTTTGAGCTTGCAATTGTGGCCATAAAAACAATAAAAATGGTGCTATTTTTCATAATCTTTTCGTAGGTAAAAAATGAGTATTTATATAGTTGATTATAGCTTTTTTATAATTTTTTTGAAACCTAAGGCAATAGAGGTTCTTTATTTATAAAAAATAAAATTTAAAATTCTAGTTTTTGAAATTTGTACGACTCTGTCGCAACGATCAGATCGGCCCATTGGGTCTCTTTCGTATAATTTGCAATTGGATTTCAATTTATACGCTTTTAAAAACTCTTGTTTTGAGTTTGGCGGATTTGATAGCCTGCTAGCAATGGTATTTTAATTTTAGGGGGAACAAAATGAATTCAAAGCTATTTTCAATTTCAATATGTGCACTTGTTGCCATCCATGGGTCACTGTTTAGCATGCGACAGTTAACTGCAAAAACAGGCTCTAAGGCAGCTCAGTCAGTTGCTGCAATGAGTGGCGCTTCGAGAGCTTTTTCTGCAAGGCCTTGGCCAACCCAGAATGCTATAAATGATGCAAAATCGATTGCTTTAGCTAAGCCTCTTGATCAAGGGCAAGGCAATCAACAAAAATCAGAATCTGGCGCAGGAGGACAAGAAAATCCAAGGGCAAAATGGTACCAAGGCAAGACATTTAAATATCCAGCTGCAGGTATTGCTTTATCTGCTGGAGTTGCAGGATTTGATAAATATCAAAAAAGCATTTCTCGTGACGATAAAGAATTGGTAGATAGCCTGACTTTGCCTGAAAAAGAAAAAGTTGATCAATTAGCCGAGCAGGAAAAAGAAAATCCTATCGGTGAAGAGCAAAAAGAAACTTCTATCAGTGAAGAACAAAAGGCAGCAGAAGAAAAAGAAGCTAAAAACAATGCCAAAAAAGAAGAAAAAATGCTTAAAAAAAGAGAAGAAACTTGGGCCAAAACAGACGATGTTGCAACGGTTGATCCAGAGCTTTATCAAGTTGTTTTGAGAATGAAAAAAGATTTAGGAATAATGCAGGATGTGCCTGTTAGGATAGAAAAACCAGGATCCAGGATACTTGGAGATAACTCGTCTGCGCATTTTAATCCGGCATTAGATTGTATAATTATAAAGAATGATTATCGTAAATGGAGCAAAAGTGTTTTGATCGCAACATTACGTCATGAGCTTGAGCATTATTGTCAGTCTCATGGACATATAGGTAGTAGTGATGCGCTGAAAAAGCAACGCGTGCTTATCGATAAGTCTGAAAGCCTTCAAGAGAATTTAAAAGGACTTACAGAAAGGGCAAAAAAAAGACAGGAACATGATCCTTATGGATTGCATCCTTCGCTTGTAGTGAGGACGAAGAATTTATCTCCAGTTTACGATGGAGAGAGAGAAATTGGATTTAAAGAGTTCGATGAACAGATGCAGCTTATTTATAATACCTATGATATGTATAAGGATCAACTTACCAAGATAGACCGTATGAAAGCTGAAACTGGTGCTGATGCAGCAGCTGCTGGATATTTTGATTGCCCCGATTGTTTAAGGTCTGTTGCTGATGAGCCAGGACAATTTCCTTATGGACCTCACGAAACAGATGGGCATTATTTCACAACAGAGAAAGGTTATTTTTCAAAAGAAGATTATGAGCCATACATAGAGCGTGCAGAGTGTGAAGGAGCTGCGTGTAAGGGTCATGCTTTTCAACGCAGTGCTAAGAAAATATTAAACAAGTTTATTGAGGATCAAAAAAAAGAAAATCCTCAAAATCTAAGGGACAAAAATGGCTCAGATTCTGTGGATAAATTAGGTGAACTGGAAGAATCCCTTTGTGAAGAATTCTCAAAGTTTACACTAGCCGATTTTTTACCAGAAGGCTTATCAGAAGAAAAATAAGCTTATTTATTAAGGCCTTTGTAGATTGTTCCGACATTTGATTGAAGCATTCCAAGGTATGTGCCTTGAAGTGTACCAGGTGAGCCAAGAGCATCAGAAAAAAGCTCATCACCAATTTGCACATCCATTCCAAGATATCGTACGCCTTGGGCCAGAGCTTGAATGTTTCGAGATGGAACAGAAGTTTCTACAAAAATTGTTGGTATTTGATGATGATAAATAAAATTAATAAGGGTTTGTACATCTTGGGTACCAGCTTCGCTTGCGGTACTGATGCCTTGCAAACTAATAACCTTAAAGTCATAAGCTTTTGCAAAGTATGAAAAAGCATCGTGGCCTGTAATTAAAATTCGTCTTTCTTTTGGAATGCTTAGCATTTGAGCTTTAGTTATATCATAAGTTTGATGAATTTTTTTTATGTAGGCCTTTTTATTTTGCTCATATAAATCATGATTTTTTGGATAATGTTTTTGTAGCGTGTGCGTAATGGTTTCAATCGCGTAACACCACAAAATTGGATCAAACCACACATGAGGATCTACGAATTGGTCATGCTCAGCAGACTTTATTAAATCTTTTTCTGGCATTGCTTGACTGATGGGAACGGTAATTTTGAGTGAAGACATTTTTTCAAATAGTTGGCTCATTCGAGCTTCCAAGTGTAGTCCATTATAAAAAATAATGTGTGCTTGTGAGATTTTAAATACATCTTGTTCGATTGGTTTGTACAGGTGAGGATCTACCCCAGGGCCCATTAAAACCTCAAGATCAATAGTGTCGCCTGCGATTTGTTTTATGCCATCTCCAATAATTGTGGTTGTGCATACCACCAATGGCTTGGATGATTTATCTGGGTTTTTGATAATGACAAGTTTAAAGTAAGCGGCTGTGAGTGCTAAAAAAATAATGGTGAGTAGTGCGAAAAGTTGTTTAAATCTCATAAAGTTTTTCCATTATTTTTTATTTGGGTGATTCATTGGCGCAGGAAGGTGGCCAACGTACACCGGATCATTTTTATGAAGATTAATTGACTCAGAAAGCTTTTGCTTGTCTGTTCTTTCAAGATAAAGAAGTCGTCGAATCTCTTTCCATTCATATTCTGCAATGTTTAAAGCACCATACACTTTTTGATTGTAAATTTGGATGTTGTAATCATCTGGAATAAATTTTAACGCATGCTGTGTCATGTGTTTTAACAATACCGGATCAAAGAAAGGGTATGTAGCTTTAAATGTTTTTTTATTCATGCGATACGGAAGAAATTCTATCGTGTTAAATTGTGGCTTTATATGGGCAACGATATCTCGAGGCATATTTGGATTTTCTTGAATGTACTTTAGAAAAATAGGCGTAAAAGTTAATACTGGAAGTGGTTGTAGCGGAAATGTTTTTCTATAGGTTAAAATAGTCCAGCCCATAAACCACAGCTCAAAGTGACCAGGATCATAGTTAAGTTCGTTAAAATATCGTTTTAAATCTTTTTCATCGGTTGGTAATTTATCAAATTCTATGTCTTTTGATTTTGGTTCATATTCAGTAATTTTAATTCTAATCTGCGTAAGCTTGTCTGGTAATCTAAAATTACGACGTTTATTAAATTTTTTGTGTGAGAAAAATCTTTTAAATGAAAAAAAATCAAGCATTTGAACGCGGTCAGATCGTGAGTAAAAGTTATAGACCTTTTTAAAAATAGGGCTATTTATTAAGAAGTCTGTTTCAATTTGGATTGGGGTTCCAAAGATTATGAGTTCATCGACAAAAAATTGATGAGCCTTTGGCTTTGTAGAGTGCAAAGCTCCAAGCTGTAGCGCTAGGTTTCCACCATGGCTGTAACCAATAAGTCGTATTTTTGGATTAAGCCCTTCTTTTTTTAGCTTTGTAATTAATTTTTCAAGATCTTGGTGTAAGAAAGCTGACTCAAGATATCGTAACTTATTGCTTATAAGCCCACTCCATCCAAAAGTATAATATTGATCAGAAGGATTGTTGCCGATGTGTCTTGAAATTTCTTCAAATGATGCAGCAAGAATTGGCGCTGCGGCATTGTTGTGAGGGTGTTCTATGTCGATTCGATGTAGCCCGAGTCCTGCCATCGCTTGATTTTTATAGAAAAAAGGATCTCGGCGATTAATTTCAGTTGAGCGATAATATACAGATTCTTCGATGGTATCGGTAAGCATTTTTACCATGTTTTTAATGGTCAAGTGTGGTCTGAGCGAAAAAGATCCATGAATAAGGACCGTTATCCAAATATCTTTATTTGTCTTATCTAGCTCTTCTTGCGCGAAAAGACTAATGTTTGTAAAAAGTAAAAGCCCTAAACATAATTTCGTTATAGTCATATTAAGCCTGCTTTTTATAATGTTTGTAATAATTTTTGTAAATATACATAGCTTGCATTGCTTATTAAAAGAGATATTTATTTTTTTATCCAAACAACAATCTGCGCACATAGATAACCAAGAAAAGATAATGTTAATGGTATGACGTCTTTGGCTATCGCGCTCATCTCAAAAAACTGCACTCCTATAAGTCCAAAGACTCCACACAGTATCGAGCTCCATGCGGTCAAAGGATTTAGTGATCGAGCAAAATAAGCAATCATTGTTGGCACAAAAAGACAGATGACAGAGATGCGATAACTATTTTCCAAAATCAAAAGAACGTCACTTTCTATGAAAAAAGAAATAATAAGAGCCGTTGATCCAATGAAAAAAGAAATCAACCTTGTCGTAAAAAGTTTGCCTTTTTCTAGGGGCAGGAATTTACTAAAATCCTGAACAACGTTTGAACTAATCGCACAAAGCAATGAGCTTGCTGTTGAGCTAATTGCTGCAATTATTCCGCATATGACAAGTAGGAAAAATAGTTTGCTTGATACTAAAAAAAGTATAGAAA
Source organism: Candidatus Dependentiae bacterium (assembly GCA_026389065.1). Lineage (NCBI taxonomy): Bacteria > Candidatus Babelota bacterium. The sequence goes on along the minus strand of JAPLIP010000033.1, from coordinate 4,233 downwards.
TGAGTGGACTTGCTCCTTGCGGAACAATGACATGTTTGATACGTGCTAAAATTCCAAAAAATATAGGAATGCATGAAAAACCAATTAAAAATAATGCCGCTAAAAATGCAGAAATAGTTGCAGTGGCCTTTGTTTTTGCTGCAAAGAATTTTTGAGCAAGATCTTGTTCAATAAGTGAAAAAAGAGTTGGTATAAAAAGCAGTGGTAAAAATGCATATAAGTCTGTTTTTACATCAAAGAAATGATTTTGAACAAGTGTTAATTTTGCAATGTTTATAAGTGCTCGGGGTGAAGATGGCAGTGAGGTAAAAAATAAAAATACAAAAACAGAAAAGATAAAGATAACTTGTAAAATGTCTATAATTACAATTGAATGCAGGCCGCCAAGCATGCTGTAAAAAATAAGAAACATCCAGCAGCTTATTAAAACGTAAGGATCGGTAATTTTTAAGCCCAGAAATAAAGTTTTTGATGCAATAATTTGAGCAAGAAGTATTCCCGATAAGCTTAAAATTGAAAGCGCTGAGGCTAAAAGCCGTAATTTATATGATCCATAATGGGTTTCAAATAGTTCAGCCGTGGTGCTGATATTTAAAGATCTCATGCGTGATGCAAGGCCGAGTCCTAAAATAATAAAACCAAGACTCATTCCCAGGGTGTATAAAATCCCCCAAAATCCAATATGGTATGCTCTATGCGCAGTTCCTAAAATCATTCCACTGCCAAGTTGGCTTGCAACAAGAGCAAAGGTTAACTTAAAAACTCCAAGGCTTCTATCTGCCAAAAAATAACTTTGCAGTGTTCTTACGCCAAGCGCAGACCAGACACCAAGAGCTAGATAAAAAAAAGCCATACCGAAAAGAACGCTAAATAATAAGTATTGATCGATCATAAATATCACTTGCCTAAATTGTTGAAGTATAAAGATTCTAAAATATATTGGTCATCATAGCATGCATGTTGTCGTTTTCAAGTTACTGTATAAATGATTCAATTTCCAAATCGTCATATGCTTCAATTATATGATCAGCATGAGAAATAGCGTTGCGATCCATTCCGGTGTTGATTCCAATGCAAAACATTCCAGCAGCTTTTGCAGCAGTGATTCCATGAGCAGAATCTTCAATAGCGATACAATCTTGAGGGTCTATTTCTAACATGTTTGCAGCATGAAGATAAATATCTGGTTTTGGCTTTGCAGCTTTATTAACGATATCGATTGAATAAATATGATGCTTAAAAAAGTTATCAAGCGGAATGTGCTGTAAAATTCTATCAAGAGATCTTTGGTTCGCGTTTGTTGCGATTGCTGTTTTTAAATTTAAATCGCAAAGCTTTTTATGAAAACGATCAAATCCTTCGATGAGTCGCGCTTCAGCTTTGAATCGTTTAAATGCAAGGCTTTCTTTTTCTGCAATCAATTCTTCAAGCGTTTCTTTGGTATTGAACGTATCTTTTACAAATGCACATGTTGAGTAAAGTGATGCGCCTTTAAGCATTGGCAAAATAGCCATGCATTCTTTTTCGCTTAAGTTTGCTTTTGATTTGAGCATTTCTTTTGTAGCGCTTTCCCATGCAGACTCGGTGGTTATGATAGTGCCATCCATATCGAAAATGATTGCTTTGTATTTCATTAAAAAATCCTTTTTACGTAGCTGTACAATGATTATAGATCAAGGTACAATTATGACTGTTGTATATCAGATTATCATAAAAATAAGTAAAAATTTATGAAAAACAATCTAAAAATAATTCCAGTTGCTTTTTTGGTGGTTTTGGCTCATTTCTTACCTTTTAATTTAATTGTTGGATCGATCAATTGCACGTTTTCGTGGTCATCCATGATAGCTCCAGTGATTGCAGATCAATTTGGCTTAGGATGGGTTTGGCTACTTTGTGTTTCTAAAAAAATGTTTTCTATGAAAGTTTTATCACTTTATGGAATAATCCGATTTGCTTTTCATCGGCTTCCGTTGTTTTTTTCTAGCAGAGCGTTTCAAAAAAAAGAATGGGCAACGTCGATTATTTTGCCTGCAACCTGTATGGTTTTATTTTCATATCATGAAGTTGGCCGAGTTGCATGGGTTTATTCTTTGTATTGGATTATTCCTATGGCATTATTTTTTGTCAGAGACTTACCTTGGTCTCGGGCGCTGAGCGCTTCATTTGTTGCTCACGCTGTAGGATCAGTTGTTTGGCTGTACACCGCATCAATTCCAGCTTGTGTTTGGATTGGGCTTATCCCTGTTGTTTTTATAGAAAGACTTTTGATTGCTGGTGGAATACTCATTTGTAATTATTTGGTAGTCTGTTTGGGGTCTTATTTTAAATCACTTAAAAAGCATCAAAGCTTTGTGCAAACGGGTCCTTTATGATTTCACATCTTGCATTAATTATGGATGGAAATCGTAGATGGGCAAAATCTCGCGGAATGTTTCCTTGGCTTGGGCATCGTCAAGGCGCAAAAACTGTTGAAATCGTCATAAAATACTGCATTGAACAAAAAATATCTTATGTTTCTTTGTACACTTTTTCACTTGAAAACTTTAAACGGTCTCAAGAAGAAATCTCTTATCTTTTTGCGCTTATCGATGAAGCAAGATCTAGAATTAAAGAGTTTGTTAAAGAAGGTGTAAAAATTAAATTTGTTGGCGATAGATCCGTTTTGCCCCAAGAAACTAAAAATTCATGTGATGAAATTGAGCGAGCTACGGCAGAATGTAAAAACTTACAGTGTAATTTTTTACTCAGTTATGGATCTCAGCAAGAAATTATTGCTGCGGTTCAAGAATTAATTCGACTGCAGCCAGAAGAAGTAACCATAGATTTGTTTAAAAAGCATATGTGGATGGGAGATATTCCTGATCCTGAATTGATTATTCGCACTGGGGGCGTAAAGCGTCTGAGTAATTTTTTATTATTTCAAGCGGCATACTCAGAGATTGAGTTTTTAGATTGTTTGTGGCCAGATCTGACCAAGCAGTTGCTTCATGAAACAATAGCTAAATCTGTTTTAGCAAAGAAAAATTTCGGTAAATAACTTTTATTTTTTACAAACTTCTAATTGAATGGTTGCATTGTCTTGCAGGTTAATAATTGAACCAGCAAGAGGCTTTTGTGCAATTATGGTCATGTCGTTTGAGTAAGGCTCTGTAATTTTTTGATTTTGACAAAAGACTGATACCGTTAAAGAATGACTTTTTAGGAATTCTACAACTTCAACAACTTCTTTATCTGTCAGTGTTGGCATAATATATTTATTTTGTTTTTCTTGAGCCGTATATAAAATCATTTTTTTATCAACGACTGATTGCGATGGTTGTGGTATTTGCCCAACGCATACACCCTTTGGTGCGTTATAATTTATGCCATATGTTTTAAATTTTAAATGTTGAGCTTTTTGTATTTTTTCAATTTCTCCATAAGATTTTCCAAGAACATTTGGAGCTTTTGCGGCTGGTGGAAGTTTTGTAGTAATGACTAAAATTGATTGATGTGATTTAATCGATCGCCCGGGAGAAGGCTTTTGGCTTATTATTGTTCCTTGTGGAGCTCCCTGACATTCTTTTTCTGCAATGAGCTGTATGGTTATTTGATATGGCGAAGTTTTTTCAATTGCTTGATGTAGCGATAAGCCAATGAGTTCTGGAGTTTTATATGTTTGGTTTCCAACAAGTAGGTTGCTGAGCACGTAGCCTAAAAAGAAACAGATAAATGGAATTATTGGAACTAGATATTTTAAAACATCACTAATTTTTTTAAATATTTTCATAATTTTCAATAATATCTTAATTTTTTAGATAGTTTTTAAATTAAAAATGGCAGACAATAAGCCGGATTCTGTTCTGCACATTTCTGTGCAGTGGCAACCATTTATCTATGCGACATACCCGCAAGTACGGTATCAAGCGACCTGCTTGCTTACTTTGTCTTGCTCCTGGTGGGGTTTGCCTATACCAATGCATTACTACATTGATCTGTGTGCTCTTACCACACATTTTCACCCTTACCATCACTTTTACAAATAATGGCGGTTATTTTCTGTGGCACTTTCCGTCAACTTTTTCAAATTTCCCTGAGTTAAGCTTTTAAGGGCCTGCGCAGGCACCATGCTTGAAAGGAGTCCGGACTTTCCTCTCATAAATAAATTAATAAAAATAAATTTACAAGCGATTGCCTTGTCTGCCATATTTTTAGTTTAGCATAATCGATATGTTAAATCAAAAAGCCATT